>CAZPCE010000038.1:0-14591 GCA_964584915.1 uncultured Arenimonas sp.
TGATCGTGGACAAGCAAACCGATATGGTGACGGCGTGTTTGTCGAGCGTGCATGCGGTGCTGCGCAACAAGCCGGCGATGTTGGTGTGGGCCCTGTGCATCGTGGCGCTGACAGCAATGGGATTTGCGACTGGCTATCTGGGTTTTGTGGTGATCATGCCTTGGCTCGCGTTTTCGGCTTGGCATGGTTACCGCGCGACGGTGTTGAGTGCTCCGTGGCCGGAGCGGTTGGATCCGGAAAAATAAGGCCGTCGAGCGAAATGCCGTCCGCTATTTCCCCGCAGGCTTAATCCGATCGAACACGCCAGGCTTCCGCCAGCGAAATCAAACCTCTGCGGGCCAGTGCGACGGCCGCCTTGGTGATCGGCACCATGCCCCCCTCAATGGCGACGCGATGGATTTCATCGGCCTGCGCACCGGGCACGATCAGCGATTGAATTCGTGGCGTGATCAACATCAATTCGTAAACCGCCTGCCGTTTGTGTACGCCGAGACCATCGCAATGCGAGCAACCGGTTCCGGCGTAAAACACTTCGTTTTCTTCGACAGCGAGCATCTCGCGTATGTGCTTTCCGACCGTTTCGACCTGGCGGCAATGCCGGCAGGTCAAGCGGACCAGCCGTTGCGACATGACGGCCAACAAGGAAGCACGCAGCAAGTAAGCCTCCACGCCCAGATCCAGCAAGCGGGTGATGGTGGTGGCCGCCGTATTGGTATGCAAGGTGCTCAGCAGCAAATGGCCGGTCAGCGCACTTTCGATCGCGATACCGGCGGTTTCGCGGTCGCGGATTTCACCCACCATGATCACGTCCGGGTCGTGCCGCAAAAAATTCCGCATCGCGCTGGCGAAAGTAAAACCTGCGGCACGGTTGACCTGCATTTGCTGGATGTCTTCGATGTAAAACTCGACGGGGTCTTCGATGGTCAGGATATTGATGCGTTGTTTGCGCATTTCCAGCAGCATCGCGTAAAGCGTGGTGGACTTTCCGCAGCCGGTGGGTCCGGTGGTCAGGAACATGCCGTGGCTTCGCTCCATGATGTCGCTGACGCGGACGCGGTCTTCGTCGGAGAGGCCCAATTGGTCGAGATTCCACAAACTCTCGTTGGTGTCGAGCAAGCGTATGACCACGCTTTCGCCGAAAACCGCCGGCAAGATGGATATCCGCAGGTCCACTTTCCTGCCGTTGTCGAGCGCGAATGTGGTCCTGCCGTCTTGCGGCTTGCGATGTTCCGCGAGATTGATGGCGGCGATCACCTTGATGCGGCTGACGATGGCCGGTTGCAGCGTGCGGATGAACTGCCGCACGGAAACGAGTTCATCGTCGATACGGAACAAGGCTTCCAGCCCGTTTTGCCCGGGCCGCAAGTGGATATCGGAAGCCCGCCTTGAAACGGCTTCCGACACCAGATCATGGACAATGCGAACGATGGGTTTTTCGCGCGATAGCTTTTCGATATCGGATTCGCTGTGCACGCTCTGGATATTCGGATCCAGCCCGAGTTGGCGCGACACCAGCAGGTCTTCCTGCCGGTCGTAAAGGCGGGCGATGGCTTCTCTCGTATCACGCGATGACGCCACGAGTGGCATGACGCGTTCGTTCAAAAGAAAATTAATCGTCGTCAAATTGTCTTCGTTGTCGGGATTCTCCATCGCCACCGCGATTCGGCCTTGATGGATGAACAATGGAATGGCGCGCAGCCTTCTCACATCCTGAGCCGTGAGCAGCCCGAGCGTGGCCGGATCCGGATTGATTCCGGAAATCTCCACCAGAGGCAAATTCATGCTGATGGCGAACTGGAAGGCTCTGGGGTCGGCATCGGAATCCCTGGTCAGCAGGTCGGCCCAGCTGGATTTGATGCCGGGCGTCGCATTCTTGTCTTGCGAGAGATACTCCCGAAGCCCGTCGTTTGACTTGATCACCGAAACAAGGGGATCGAGGGTGACAACGGATTCATTCTGCTTGGTCATCATGCTAATTCCACCGGATTTGGTGAATTATGTCGCCGGCGACCAGGGGCTTATTTGTCTTGAGTCAAATGTTCACCAGTTGTAACAAATGATGTGCGGTTCCAAGCGGCAAGGTAAGATCGGAAGCTGTGCGGCAACCTATGGATCGGAATGAAAATCGCTTATGTCAGCACTTCCGATCCGTCCGACGTGCATGCGTGGTCGGGTTTGGTAAGCCATACATTCCAGGCGCTGCAAGCCTCCGGCTTTGAAATGCATGCGATTTCGGGTTTTGCCGAAACGCATACGCTGCGCTCGAAAATGAAGAAGGCGTTTTATTCCGGAGTATTGTCGAAAAAATACCTGCGCGACCGCGAACCGGCGCGACTGAAGCACTATGCGATGCAAGTGGAACGCGAGTTGGCGAAAACGCGATGCGATGCCATTTTCAGCCCGGGTTATGCGCCGGTTGCCTATCTGCAAACGGATACGCCGATCGTATTCTGGGCCGACGCCACTTTCGCCGGCTTGCTGGATTTCTATCCGGCATTCAGCCATTTGTGCGCCGAATCCATTCGTAACGGACATGAAATCGAGCAACGCGCTTTGTCCAATTGCAGCTTGGCGATCTACAGTTCCGACTGGGCTGCGAAGTCCGCGATTGACCATTACGAGGTGGATCCGGCGAAAGTGAAAGTGGTGCCGTTTGCCGCGAATATTCGCGGCAATCGCAGTAGGCAGGACATTGAATCGCTACTGGACCACAAAGCCGGAACCGTTTGCCGACTCCTGTTTCTGGGGGTGGATTGGCAACGCAAAGGCGGCGATATTGCGCTGCAGGTAGCCGAACGCCTTAACCGTCGCGGCATCGACACGGTGCTGCATATCGCCGGTTGCGATCCGGGAACGAACTTGCCGGATTTCGCCGTGAGCCACGGTTTTATTTCAAAGCATTCGGAGGCCGGACGTTCACTATTGGATGCACTGTTTTCAGAAGCGCATTTCCTTATCTTGCCGACACGTGCGGAATGTTTCGGCGTCGTGTTTGCCGAAGCCAGTTCCTTCGGCCTGCCCTCGTTGGCAAGCAATGTGGGCGGCATCACGACGGCGATCCATGACGGAAAAAACGGCCAGACTTTTCCGGTGGATGCCGATCCTGATCAATACTGCGACTACATCGAAAACCTGATGCGTTCGCCCGATGCGTATCGAAGATTGTCGCTGTCGGCTTTCACGGAATATTCCGAGCGGCTGAATTGGACCAAGGTCGGCGAACAATTGGCCGCATTGTTGCGCGGGCTCTAGCTATCCGTCGGGATACGTTAATATGGGCCATGATCACAGGGGAAATGGAATGACCGACATGCATGCGAGCGACGTGGTCGTCGCCGAGTTCAATCCCTTGATACGGCCTTATCTGGTATTGCAGATCGGCTTCGCGATGGTGATGTCGATTATCGGCATTCCCCTTGCCCTGATATGGTTTCTCGGCGTTGGCCAATGGTGGGCACGCCACTACTTCGACAAACTGCATTGCGAAATCGGCGATGTCGAGATCCGTTTCCGCAAAGGCATCCTCTTTCAGGTGGAAAAAACCATTCCGCTGGAAAACATCCAGGACGTGACCTTCATCGAAGGCCCGTTACTGAAGTATTTCCACCTGAGCATCCTGAAATTCGAAACCGCGGGACAAAGCGCGCATCAGGCGCACGACATGCAGTTTGTCGGCATTATCGATGCGCATGATTTTCGCCAGCTTATCCTGACGCGCCGGCAGGCAGTACGAAACCGCATGCAGCCAAACAAGGCAGTCACGGGCGTGGCTGCCGATGGCGAGCAATTGGCGGTTCTGCAGGCAATCAAGCAACAACTGGATGAAATTACCGTGTTGCTGCGTGATAAAAACTAGATTCTTGCCCGATCTATGCTGCTTGGCGCTTTAGACATCGCAGGATTTGATTTTCTTCGGTAGTTGTTCGGCGAGGAAATCGATGAATACCCGCACTGCAGGCAGCAGGCCACGGCGCGAGGGGAATACGGCATGGCAGATTCCCAGCGGCAGACTCCATTCCGGCAAGACTTTCTGCAACCGGCCCGATTTCAGGTCTTCGCTGCAAATGATTTGCGGCAACAGGGCAATACCAATCCCCCTGAGTGCGGCCTCGTGCAGCAAGGAAAAACTGAGCGCCATCAGCGAAGGATTGATTTCCACTTTCTCGACGGCGCCGTTGCCGTCGTGATGAAGTTCCCAGCGTTGCCGCGCCTCGTCTTCATTCATGCTCAACGTAGTGTGCTTGCCCAGTTCCTGTGGGTGTTGTGGTATGCCGTTGCGTTTCAAATAATCCGGACTGGCCACCAGCAATTCATGAAAATTACCGAAACGTTTCAAAATGAAATCGGCATCGGTTGCCAGTGAATTGCGAACACGCAGGGCAATATCGAAACCTTCGTTGATAACGTCGACACGGCGGTTGCTGACGTGCAGTTGCACTTTCACTTTCGGGAACTGAAGCATGAACTCGGGGATGAGCTTGCTCAGGATATCTTCGGCCAGCAATACCGGCGCACTGACCTTGATGATGCCTCTCGGCTCCGCACTCACCCGATCAACGACTTCACGCGCGGCCTGCGCTTCGGCCAACATGCTCTGGGCATGACGGTAAACATTCTGGCCAACATCGGTTACTGAAAACTTGCGCGTTGAACGCTGCAATAAGCGTACGCCAAGATCGGTTTCAAGCTGGGTAATGCGGCGGCTCAAACGCGATTTCGGAATGCCGAGCGCACGTTCCGCGGCGGCGTAGCCACCGTGCTCGACGACGACGGCGAAGAATTGCAAATCGTTCAAATCGGGATATTTCAAGCGATCACTTCCAAGCCGTTCATGTAACGACGCAGGACTTCGGGCACGGTAATCGAGCCGTCGGCATTCTGGTAGTTTTCCATCACGGCCACCAGGCAACGGCCGACCGCAACGCCGGAACCATTCAAGGTATGCACCAATTCCGGTTTGCCGGTGGCCGGATTACGCCAGCGCGCCTGCATGCGGCGGGCCTGGAAATCGCCGCAGTTGGAGATCGAGCTGATTTCGCGGTAACTATTCTGCCCCGGTAGCCAGACTTCCAGATCGTGCGTCTTGACCGCGGCGAAACCCATGTCGCCCGTGCACAGCAATAAACGGCGATACGGCAGTCCAAGTTTTTCCAGCACGGTTTCGGCATGGCGGGTCATCGCGTCATGCACGGCAAAACTTTCTTCGGGCCGGGCAATGGCGACCAATTCGACTTTTTCGAATTGATGCTGACGGATATAACCGCGCACATCGCGGCCGTAACTGCCGGCTTCGGCCCGGAAACACGACGTATGCGCCGTCATCAACATCGGCATTTTGGCATCGTCGACAATTTCATCGCGAACCAGGTTGGTCAATGACACTTCCGATGTCGGAATCAGATAGCGTTTGCTATCGCCAACCATCGTGCTGAACAGGTCTTCTTCGAACTTCGGCAATTGCGTGGTGCCGAGCATCGATTCCGCGTTGACGATCAGCGGCGTATTCATTTCGACATAGCCGTGTTCTTCGGTATGCAGGTCGAGCATGAATTGCGCCAGGGCGCGATGCAGGCGTGCCAGCTTTCCACGCAACACGGTAAAGCGCGAACCGGACAATTTTGCGCCGGCTTCTGCATCAAGCCAGTTATGGCGTTCGCCCAGAGCAACGTGGTCCTTGATTTCAAAATCGAATACGCGTGGCGTGCCGAATATCTTCAACTCGACGTTTTCGCTTTCATCCGCGCCGATGGCGACCGAATCATGCGGGATATTGGGAATATTCAACGAGATGTGTTCGATTTTTGCCTGCACGTCATTCAGCCGTGCTTCCGAAGCCTTTAATTCATCGGCGTACGAAGCGACTTCGGCCATCAGGCCGGCAATGTCCTCACCCTTGGCTTTCGCCTGCCCGATCGACTTGGAACGGGTATTGCGAAGATTCTGCAATTCCTGGGTGCGGGTCTGGATTTGCTTGCGCTCGGCTTCCAGGGATTGGATGGCGGCAACGTCCAGCACAAAGCCACGCGTGGCTTTCAAGCGGTCAGCCGTTTCTACGAGGGAATTGCGCAGTAACTGGGGGTCTAACATGGAATATTCCAGAAATGAAACGAGATGCGACATTATCGCCATGTCGGGTCTATTGGCGCAACGGATAAGGCCTAAATCTGGTCAATTTTCGCTGCTCTGCAGGCCACAAAAACAAGGTCCTCGTCATTCCGGCGAAAGCCGGAACCCAGGAACATCAGGAAACTAGAGCAATTGAACGCTTTCTTTATCTAACCCAAATAGCAAAATAGGTCTTCCCAATGAAGATTCCCCTTTTCAATAAGTTCCACTTTCCACTGTCTTTTCCAACCCTTGATTCTTTTTTCACGCGTGATGGCTGAATGCATATCAGCATGATGCTCATACCAAACAAGCAAATGAACTTTATATTGTGCTGTAAATCCTTCTATTAAATCATTTTTATGCTGCCAAACTCGCTGCATCAAGTCCGAGGTCACACCCGTATACAGGGTTCCATTTTTCTGACTAGCTAATATGTATACATAAGGATCTTTCATAAGCTGATACTGACAAGCATGCAGTATTTTGACTATCAGGAAAGTCTGATTTCCGCATCAGGAAATATTACAGAGTGCGTCTTAACTGATGTTCCTGGGTTGACCAGCTACGCTGTTGTGGAGCGCTTCGGCTTTCGCCGGAATGACGAATATATTTATTAAAATACTGGTTCAATAAATTGGAAAATTCGATTTAGCCTAGCTTCCGCGGCCCCGGGAAAAACATATTCGTCGTCCGCTGATATTCGGCATAGCCGGGGCGTTTTTTGGCGGAATAGTACTCCGAGGGCACGGCGCCGGAGTAATGTGTCAGCACGACATACATCACATACGACAAATAGATCAGCGCCACTCCGAATGCCAACGAGTGCCAAATGGCCAAGCTGCCCGACAACGCGATCAAGGAAGGAACGGTGGAAATGACCAGTGCATTCCAGACAATCCATTCACCGAAATAATTCGGATGACGGCTGTATTTCCAAAGCCCTTCTTCGCAGTGTTCACCCTTTCGCTTTTCGCGATGCATGCGTAAACCGAATCGCGCCTTCTGCGCGTCGGCAATGAATTCGAAAATAAACGCGGCCAGCCATAACGCATAACCGAAGATTTCAAGCCACGACAAAGAAGGCGATGGATTGCTTGCCTGCAGCACGGCGGGCAATGCCAGCACGGTCATATTGGCAAAACCCTGGCTTGCCACTTCGAACAACAACGCCGGCTTTTCCCGCCAGCCCCGCCGCTGCCAACGAAGCCGTTGATATTCGTAGCGCGGCAATTCTTTATTCAGATAGCCAAGCTTCAAACCCATCAAGGCCATTGCCGACATTCGACCGCCGGCAAACAGATAAAGCCCGCCGATAATGCCGCTTCGCCATGTAAGTTCGCCGCTGAATAAAAATACTTGCACGCCGATGAAAAACAGACCTAGTGGCCAGGCCAGATCAACATAGGACATGCGCCCGGTCTTGATTGCCGGAATGATGCAAATTGCCAAGAACAATATAGCCTGCACAAGCACATTGCTTAAGGTGAAAGCCTGCAACAGCGGACTAAGCAGCATCAGCAACAGACAGAACGCATAAGGCAAGGTGTGCAGCAGATGGTTGGCGTATTGTTTCATGATGGACTTATTGCGATGCGACGCCGTTGAAAATCTCGGCGGTTCTCGCGCCCAGCCAGACCAGAAAAAGCCCGGCAACAAGCGTAATGATGAGATACGTCAAAGTCTGCCCATGTTTGTCGGCACGAAAATGCACGAGGCATTCCAGCATCAAAGCCGAATAGGTTGTCAGCGCACCCAGAATCCCCACCATCAGGAACGAGCGCCAGTAAATGGCGTTTGCGCCGCGATTTTCCAGCCAGATATAGCAATACCCTGCGGCAAATGAACCCAGCAAATTGACGATCAACGTGCCCCACGGCAAGCTCTGGTTGAAATGTCTCAGCGCATAGTCGCCGATAAAGAAACGCCCTGCCGCACCCAGTGCACCGCCCGACATGACAAGACCCAACACCGTCCAATTCATTTTTTACCTCGTGCTTTGCTTCTTGCTTCGCGAAGCGCATCCAGTTTTTCTTTCAGCTTGATTTCCAGGCCGCGATTCACCGGTTCGTAATACACACGCTCACCCATTTTGTCGGGAAAACCGGTTTGATCCAGCGCAACACCGCCCTCGATATCATGGTCGTATTGATAGTCTTTGCCGTAGCCGATGTTTTTCATCAGCTTGGTCGGTGCATTGCGAAGATGCAGCGGTACTTCCTGCGTACCCAAATCGCGCACATCCTGTTGCGCCGCTTTGAAGGCGACATAGGCCGCGTTCGATTTCGCGCAGGATGCCAGATAAATCACCAGCTGCGCCAGCGCCAGATCCCCTTCCGGGCTACCCATCCGGTCATACGCCTGCCAGGCTTCGATCGCCATCGGCAATGCTCGTGGATCGGCAAGCCCGACATCTTCGACCGCCATTCTTGTCAGACGACGGGCGAGATAATGCGGATCGCAACCACCATCGAGCATGCGGCTGAACCAATAAAGCGCGGCATCCGGATTGGAGCTTCGCACCGATTTATGCAACGCGGATATCTGATCGTAAAACTGTTCGCCACCTTTATCGAAACGCCGGGTACGATCCGCCAACACCTGCGACAGCATGGCTTCATTGATTTCGTTATTTTCGCTTGCCGCCAATTCCGTGGCGATTTCGAGCAAGGTTAATGCACGTCGAACATCGCCGTCGGCGGCGTGCGCGATCAAGGCGAGGTTTTCATCACTGATCTTGATTTCATATTGCGCGAGGCCATGTTCGGAATCCTGCAGCGCACGATGCAACGCACCAACGATATCGTCGGCGCTGACCGACTCCAGCACATGCACGCGGCAACGCGACAGCAACGCGGAGTTCAATTCGAAACTGGGGTTTTCGGTCGTTGCTCCGACAAAAATAATCGTGCCGCGTTCGATATGCGGCAAAAAGGCGTCTTGCTGGGTCTTGTTGAAACGGTGTACTTCGTCGACGAATAAGACAGTACGCCGGCCTTCGTGGAAACGGCGCTCGGCTTCAGCCAAAACATTCCTGACTTCGGGCAAACCGGACAACACGGCCGAGATCGCCTGGAACTCGGCTTCCGCATGCTTGGCCAGCAACAAGGCCAGCGTTGTTTTGCCGCAACCCGGCGGGCCCCAAAGAATCATCGAATGGATCTGACCGAGCTCCACCGCACGCCGCAATACCGAATGGGGCGCCAGTAAACGCGACTGTCCGACCATGTCGTTCAATGTGCGTGGACGCATGCGCTCGGCCAGCGGTTTGAGCGACTCATTGGCTTGAAAGAGCGAAGCGGCTGGCTGTTTATTTTTTGGCACGGGTCATTGTAGCCGGATTATTTATCGATCGTTTTGTCTTTCAACAATACTTCCAGAATTTTACTCACGGCCGCAAACGCAAACGTCCCCGTGATATGGGTCGCAGCACCCAGCCCTGCCCCGCAATCGAGCTTCAAGGCGGCATCGGGACCCAATTGGGGACGAATGCCGCAAACGCTGCCATCGGCCTGCGGATACTTTACGTTTTCAAGCGAGTAAATCGCGGTCACACCGAAATAGCGTTGCGGATTTTTCGGAAAATTGAATTCGGCCCGCAGTTTTTTCCGAATCAACGCGAGCAAGGCATCGTGTTCGGTTCTGGATAAATCGCGGATGCGTACCTGTGTGGGATCGGTCCTGCCGCCGGCAGAACCACAACAGACAACCGGCAACTTTCGGCGACGACACCAGGCGATCATTTCAACCTTGGTGCGGAAACTGTCGCAGGCATCGAATACCAGGTCGTAACCGCGATCGAGCAATTCGTCGAGATTGGCCGGCGTCAAAAAACTGGCGATCACATCGACCTCAATCAACGGATTTATTGCGCGGCAACGTTCGGCAAGCACTTCCGCTTTCCCGCGACCGTACTGGCCCTCGAGCGCAAACAATTGGCGATTGGTATTCGAAACGCAGATATCGTCGGCATCGATCAGCGTGAGTTTGCCGATGCCGCTGCGGGCCAATGCTTCGACGGCCCAGGAGCCGACACCGCCCAAACCAATGATGGCGACATGTTTTTGCGAGATCTTTTTGACGCTGCCGCGGCCGTAAAGCCGTTCAATGCCGGCGAAGCGTTCAGTCAATATTGGATTCATGGGCACTATTCTAAAGTCTTTCGATGCCCGATGATGGGTGCTTCTTCAAGGAAACCTATGCAACGTCTATCCATCCTGCTCTTGTTGTTGTTAAGCGCCTGCGTCAGTGCGCCTAAGCGTATTGAACCCGAACCGACACCCGTGCCAAGCCAGCCGGTAGCCGGACAGGTTAAATGCATCGATTGCGGCGTTGTGCAGGACATCCGCACCGTCACCTCCGGCGCCCAGAACACCGCGGCTAAGAAACCCGTGCTCAGCGGGATTGTCGGCGGCGTGGTAAGCAAACCATCGGCAAGCAAGCCGACCACGCGTTACGAAATACTGATCCAGATGCTCAACGGAAAAAAAATCCTCGTCACCCAAACAATACTGTCGACAGGCTTGCGTATCGGCAGCAAAGTACGCGTGAGCCAGGGCCGCATTCTTGCAGTCGGCCCCTAATTCTGTAAGGCTATGCGCTACTTAAGCAGGGGTGTTGGCAATGAAGAATTTCGTAATCACGTTCGCTATTGCCTTCGTTTTGGGAATTGCACTCACTGCGATCGGTATCAATTACCTGAATAAAGGTCCCGATTATCCGAAAGGAGTCATGACCGTGATGGGCATGAAAACCTCGGCCCTCAAAAACAACATCCAGCAAAATCGTTGTGCGCCAACCGACATCATTCCGCACCTGCAGACCTTGCGTTACGTCGGCAACGATATCGAAGCGGCTTTTGGTGAAATGAGCGACAACGATCAGTTCGTTCGTTACGCCAGCGATTTCCGCGCTAACGCAGACAGTGCGCTGACCATGCCCCCGGCAAATTGCGCAGCGGCCGAAGCCGCTCTCACCAAAATCGGCAAGGCCTGCGAAAATTGCCATCGGGATTACAAATAGCCGCCTGCTAATTAACCAATTCATAACCAAAAAGCCCGCTTGCGGGCTTTTTTATTGCATAAAGCATGATGCATTTACACAAACCTGAACATGCCGCAATGCAACATGCAAACTGCATCACACTAGGTTAACGTCAGGTCGCCCTGCTTGGTTGGTGGGCAAATCCAATATTACTAATTGCTATTTCATCTGGGGACACACATGACACATCGCAATCGCAGTTTGGTGCTTGCAGCGGGTTTAGTTGCACTCACCGGTTTCGCAGTCACCGCAAATTCGGCACGTGTTTTACCTTTCGGCAACCCGCTTCGCATCAGCATCAATGCAGATGCCAACAGTGGCGGCACCGTGCAATTCAAAGTTACCAACACCAGCAATCAAGCCATCAAGGTACCGTCCTGGCAATTGCCTTCAGGCGCAATGGATTCCGATTTATTCGACGTTTACCACAATGGCAAAAAAGTCGACTATGTCGGCAAGATGATCAAGCGCGGCCCTGTTACCGATGCTGATTTCATCACGCTGCGTCCAGGCGAAACCAAACTCGTCAATGCCGATCTGTCGGCTGTTTACGACATGACCAGCGATGGCGACTATTCGATTCGCTTCAAATCCTATCTGCAAGGCGCAAAAACGGAAAAAGGCCAAATGCTGACCACGACCAACGGTCGTATGGCGTTGCTGGAAACACCTGATCTGCGCGCGAGAATTTCTTCGGCTGCTCCTACCGCTAGCGATTTGCAACTCGATATCCAGGAAAAAGCAGGCCGTGCTTCTCCTGCTGCAGTAACTAACGGTGTCAACTATGTCGGCTGTACTGCGTCGCGCACGACGACGGCTGGCCAAGCCGTAACTGCCGCACGCAACTACGCGGAAAATGCCAAGAATTATCTGAATGCAGGTACCACCGGCCCTCGTTACACCACCTGGTTCGGAAGCTATACGAGCACCCGTTACAATGCTGCCAAGACCCGTTTTGGCAAAATTGACACCGCGCTCGACCAAACCGGCGGCAAGATCACCATCAATTGTGGTTGCAATCAAAACTACTACGCCTACGTGTATCCAAACCAGCCTTACCAAATCTATGTCTGCAAAGCCTTCTGGTCTGCAGGCCTGACCGGTACCGACTCGAAAGCCGGCACCCTGGTGCACGAAATGAGCCACTTCGACATCGTCGGCAATACCGATGACGTTGTGTATGGCCAAAGCGGCGCGAAGAGCCTGGCAATCAGCAACCCAACCGATGCTGGTCGCAATGCAGACACGCACGAGTATTTCGCGGAAAACACACCATTCCAAAACTGATTTTGGCTTGAGTAATATGGAAAGACCCGCTTCGGCGGGTCTTTTTTTGTGCGGAGTTTATCGACATTCGCTATGCTTGCAACAAATCTGAGGAGAGCACGATGTCAGGATTTGAAACACCACTGCTTTATACCATTGCCGTCATTTTGATTATCGTCGGTTTGGTCGGCACGGTATTGCCGGCACTTCCCGGCTTGCCGCTGATGTTTTGCGGCATGTTGATCGGCGCCTGGGCGGGTGACTTCAAGGAAGTCGGTGTCTGGACCATCGTGTTTCTTGCCATCTTGATGCTGATCTCGGTGGGTGTCGATTTCATGGCAACCCTGCTCGGGGCAAAAAGAGTCGGAGCCAGCAAGAAGGCCATGCTTGGAGCGGCGCTCGGAACTTTTGCCGGATTGTTTTTCGGCATACCGGGCCTGTTGCTCGGTCCATTTATCGGCGCGATTATCGGTGAAATGATCGATGGCAAGGAATGGCGTGCGGCCACAAAGACCGGCTTCGGCACTTGGCTGGGTCTGGCGATTGGCACGGCGCTCAAACTGGCGTTGGCCATTTGCATGCTGGGCGTTTTTGTTCTTGCGTTGATTTTTTAAGTCGGGCCAAGGCCCGACCTACGGAGCCTTTTACAAAGCGCGCAAGGTTTCCATCGGCGGCACTTGGGTTACTTTTCGTGTTGCCCAAAGCCCGGCCAACAAGGCAAGACTACTGCCACCCAGCACGCCGTAAGCTACCAATGGCCAGTTGAAAGTCCAGGGCAGATTGAACACCTGCTCGGAAATCAGACTGGCGATCACGCTGGCCGAAATCGACGCTACCAGCCCCGACAGCAAACCCAGGCTCGCGAACTCGGTTGCCTGGGCAAGCCGCAATTGTTTTTTCGAAGCCCCGAGTACGCGCATGACACCCGCTTCACGCATGCGCTCGTCCTGCGAGGCCTGCACCGCAGCGAGCAATACGAGTAGACCAGCCAACAAAGAGAAGTAGAAAACCGATTCCACGACACGACTGACTTGTTCGATTGTGCTGCGAACCTGCTTCAAGATCGCATCGACATCGATCACCGACAGATTGGGATACTCGCGCACCAGATCATCCAGTACCGATAGTTTTTCCTGCGGCACATGCATGGCGGAAATGTAGCTGGCCGAATAGTTTTCCAGACCGCCGGGCGAAATCACCACGAAGAAATTCGGCTTGAAACTTTCCCATTCGACTTTTCGCAAGCTGGTGATTTTCGCCGTCAGGTTTTGGCCCGCGATATCGAAACTCACGGTGTCGTCGATATTCCAGGAAAGGGTTTTTGCGAACCCCTCTTCAACCGACATTTCCAATGGCCCGGTGTGGTTTGCCGACCAGTATTTACCCGCCACCAGTTTGTTGTCCTCGCCAAACGCGGCAACCGAAGAGAGATTGAATTCACGTTCGGCCAACGCCTGTGCCCGCATGCCCTCTTTCGCGTAATCGGCACCGGTGACTTTCTTGCCGTTCACTTCCTGCAAACGGGCGCGCACCATCGGGAATAATTTGGCGTTCTGCAGCCCTTCCCGGTCGATGAATTTTTCAACGCCAGCCAGTTGTTCCGGTTGCACATTGATCACAAAACGATTCGGCGCATCGGCAGGCAATGTTTGCTGCCAGCGCGATAAAAGATCGGTCCGCACGAAAGTCAGCAGCAACAAAGCCATCAAGCCCAAACCCAACGCGGAAACCTGCGCCAAAGTCATGCCTTCATGCCGGCTCAGATTGGCCAGCCCATAACGCCATGGGCCGCGCAATTTTTGCCGCACTTTTTTCAACCAGCGCAACAAAATCCAGGCGATGCCGGCAAGCACGAGAGTGGTGATGCCGATGCCTGACAAAATGATGCTGGCCAAGGTGGCTGAATCCGCTTTCCACCAAAGCAATCCACCCAAACCCGCCAATCCCAGCAAACCAACCGCCCAGGCACTGGGTTCGGTTATCGGCACATCACGGCGCAACACTCTCAAGGCGGGCACTTTTCTCAAAGCCAGCACCGGCGGCACAGCGAATGCAATTAACACGGTAAACCCAATCGCAAATCCTGCCCACACGGGCGCAAGACCCGGTTGCGGCAAACTCAAACCCATCGCATTCGACAACCATGCCCCCACGGCCATCTGCAGCAACCACGCCAG
>CAZPCE010000039.1:0-3392 GCA_964584915.1 uncultured Arenimonas sp.
GGTCCAAGGCGATTTCCGAAATTATCTTCGTGGACAGTAACTCTCCGGACAATACACGAGAAGTGCTGCTTGACCGGTTGCAACTCTCCCAGCAACGGGGAATTAACGCACGGTACGTAAGGACGGCTCAGCGGGAAACCATACAACGTGCGTGGAATCGCGGCATTGACCTGGCGCAGGGGAAATATCTTGCGTTTCTCGGCGTGGACGAGATGAAGCGCCCCGACGCAATAGAGGTTCTGGCCGAATATCTAGATGCTCACCCAGGCATTGATTGGGTACAAGGTTCAGCGGTAGTAACTGAAGTCAATGAAGGCGGCTCATACGTCCGCGACGTTATGGCATATGACCGACAATTCGACTTTCAGGAGATGCACTATCTTGAATGTTGTTACATCAGCTACGTCGGTGCGCTTTACCGGAAGTCCATACACGATAAGGTAGGCTTGTACGATGACACTTTTCGAGCTGCAGGGGATACTGAATTCAAAAATCGAGCTCTACCATACATCAATGTGCATTCGATAAAGATGACCTTAGGCACGTTCCTTAACTATCCGGAGGAACGCACTACACAAAGCCCGACGGCAGAGCTTGAGGATATTCGTGCTTGGTATCTATTTCGATCAGAAGGTGGCCTTCGATATGCTTTCGGCGATGGTCGTGAAAGCATAACGAAACTCATTGTCGCGTCACTGGACTATAAAAAAAGTTACATGGACACTCGCTGCACCGATGTTGAGTTAGCCAACTCGGCAATGGATTTCCTGTCAAAAACCGATGATGATCAATTTAAGGCTATCGAACACTTGCTGCCGGGGATTAAGCATTTACTTGTCGCCTACAGAAGGTATGATCAACTTACCCCCTTGTCCCAACCGTCTGTTTCCAGTTTCGTTCAAATATTAAGTTCTCTTGAACATGTCTGGTTTGAAATAACCAAGGCTCGTGACCTTCACCAAACTTTTTCGCTGCCTGTCATATACAGAATCACGAACGACAACCGTTGGCATCAGCATCATCTTTTGTGGGACAGCATCTCGCAAAATCTCATATTGGAAGACCAAATTTGTCTTGCGGATTTGGCTGGTTGCCGCGACCTAGCGGAGGTCTTTAGTAGCTGCAATTCCGATTCTGAGTTTGTAGATATTGGCAGCGCCTGGCGCGCGGGAAAAACTTCGCAAATTAGCAAGCTGATCTCTGAGTCGTCACTGGACATTTTCATTCCAGCACCATCAAGCGCACGGTCAGCCCATGTCGATGATTTGCACGCTGAATTGATTCCCATGCTCTCCCTTGGCGGAAAATATTCCATAGCACTGTCTGGAATAGGACTGGAAAAAAATGCACCAGAGTCAACGCCACGAGTTTATCTCGCCGGAATACTTAAAGATGAAAAGCCGCTTTTGGCTGCCGCAAAAGTGGTGGTGTTTCCCTGGTTTGATGCGTCATCGGCTCTGCTGGTCGCGAATCGGGCGCTACAGTGCATTGCGTCCGGAAAGGTCTGCGTTTTAACAGATGTGGTAGCGAAATTCTTGCAAAAATCACTTGGCAGCATTGATCGTTCAAGTATTTTTGTGGTTTCTGATATGGCATCCATTTCTACCCGTGTACGAGAACTGGTTCAGTCAAGTGAGTTACGCACCCAAAGTTCGGTTGGGTTGCTGGCGCAGCGTCACCTCATCAAAGGTTTTCGGCATGGGAGTGAATACGATACGACAAAATTAGCTCTAAGCAATTTCCATGTCGAATGGAGCAGCGATATTGGTTTACTGAATCGAATAATTCGCAATGCGATACAAGGTAATACTGAGGGATTGATTAATTTTCGGCAGGCAACATCCCCGCAGCGGTCAGACCAATTGAAATGCTTGCTTTCGGCTATTCTGGTCGATAAGTCCGCCCCAATACTTGAGGCAGACCAAACATTTAAAGAAAGTTTGCAAACTATTGATGCGCAGGCGTTGCTCCTTTGTGCCACATGAAAATTCACCAATAATTTCAACCGAACTGCGCGTCTATTCGAAATACGGATTTCGCTGCGCCATAACATACCATTTAGCGCGAAAGCTATTTACATTCAGCGCGCAGTATTTTGAGGACGCAACATGAAGCACTTAGTTTGCGATTGAATCCAATGCATGTTGACGAATTACTAGAAAAGGACGGCGGCGATTTTGTCGGTGCCGCGTATCTTGCATTGTTAAAACGCCCCGCCGATCCAGCAGGGGGACAAAATTATCTGCGCATGCTGTGTGACGGTGTCGGTAAGGTACAAATTCTGCATTCAATCTATGTGTCCGCTGAATGCCGGCCTAGTGAAGTCAATATTGTTGGGTTAGTGGATGCCTTTGCAGACCGAAGCAAGGTTTTTGAAGCTAAGACTCAGGAGGCCGCATTGGAGAAGCGCGGCGAGAATCCATTGACTATCAGTGACTTACTCTCGCAAGATGGTGAGGCATTCATTGCTTCAGCTTACCAATTACTACTAAGGCGGCCAGTAGATCGCGAAGGGTTGGCAAACTGCAAGCAGAGACTCGTTAGCGGGGCGAGCAAGTCCCAGATTCTTTATGAACTGTCCATGTCCGCTGAGTTTGGTGCCCTGGGTGTCAAGCCGGCAGGTCTTTTTGAAGCGCTGTCGGAGGCGGGCCTGACATTTGATGAATGGAACTGGGCTAAGTTGCAGCGACACAGTGTTGTAGCGGCCAGTTTAGAACAGCTTTTAAAGCTACACGGTGCCAACTTCATCGAGTCAGCCTTTAGAACGTTGCTCGGGCGCTCACCAACGCAAGATGAATTTCAGCGTCATTTTGCGCAGCTGATGAATGGTTGTTCAAAGCTGCAAATACTTGACGCGCTTTCTGCGGGCGATATTGCCAGGGCCAATGGCGCAAATGTTAAAGGGTTATCACCGGCCCTCGCAAAATATAAGATAGCTCAAATACCGTTGCTGGGGCCGCTAATCAGTTTTCTTACAAACGTAGATGGAAATTCCTCGGTTGAGAAAAGGATACGTAGCCTTGAACAACAGATATTTTCACTTGGCCAACACTTGGACGCAAAGATAAACAAAGAAAAGAATTCCGGCAGACCCTGATCAGTTTGTAGGTTGATGATTGACAGAGATGCTCAACTTGGCCTTCTGTGACAGTCTCGGTAACTTGAATGTATCAATCCACTCTTCTCATTATCCTATCCGCATGACGATTAGAATTAATTACGGTGTTGCTGGCGTTTTTTCACTGGCAAAAAATGCTTCCGCTCCTGCATAGCTCTCTGGCAGACCAATATCCAGAAAACGCTGGCCGGAATGAATGGCGCCAACGGCGCCACACCGTACCAGTGCCGGAATTACCAATAGGGTCTCGCCAGAAGGCGAGGCCCTTTTCTTT
>CAZPCE010000039.1:3402-7937 GCA_964584915.1 uncultured Arenimonas sp.
ATTACCAATTGTTCCAGCGATACAAATCCGCCTGTGTGGCGCCAATGCCTAAAAGCCTTTCGGGTTGCCCCGTAGATTCCAGCGTTGATCAAACCCGGCTCCGCACGACCATTTTTTTCCGAGAATCCAGTTACGCGCAAGCCATCCCACTCAACAGTACCGAAGCGCGAAGCATCCTTAACATGGAACAAGTTCATGGCGAAGTCGAAACATTCAAGGTCCAGTAGTTTCATCAGTGCAGCCAAGTCCGCGTCGACAAATGAATCGCCGTTTAGAATGATGAACGGTCCAGCCATATCAAACCTTCGAATGGCCTGAAGCACCGCACCGCCGGTACCAAGTGGTTCGGCTTCCGCACTATATGCAATCTCCAGATTACAAAATTTTTTACCGTAATGTGCCTCAACTTTGGCGGCGAGATGTCCAGTCGCTAAAACCGCACGCGATACGAGCTTCGACTGGTTCAAGTAACTCAGCAAAAAATCTAAAAAAGGACGCCCCCCAACTGGGGCCAGCGGCTTGGGCACCGCACTAACTACTTGAGCCAGCCGGGTTCCTCGACCGCCGCACAACACAATGGCATCCATCAAATCTCCAGAATCAGAAGTTGCCGTACACCGAATTTCGAATCATTGTGTATCCCTTAATTAGTTCTTGGATACCGAAGTCGAGCGAATAAGCTTGCTTGAATCCAGTCGATTCAATCTTCTTATTTGACACAATATAGTTGCGTTGGTCGGGATCTTTGCCAACCTGCGCCTCCTGGAATACAAAATCTGGCACGTGTTTCTGAATCGCCTCGCATAGTTCCCATTTCGATACATTGGCATCAGAAAGTCCAACGTTATAAATTTGCCCCTTCATAGCGTCAAAATTATTAACAGCATGCAGGAACACGCGGGTAACGTCGCGCACATGTACATAATTGCGTTTGAAGTGGCTCTCGAACAGCACAACAAATCTGTCAGCGACCGCACGATATGTGAAGTCATTCACCAGAAGATCTGTTCGCATGCGAGGTGACATGCCAAACACAGTGGCCAATCGGAAACTAATAGCATTGGCGTGATCCAACAGTTTCTTTTCGATAGCCACCTTTTCGATTGCATACTGTGAAATGGGGCGAAGCGGCGACTCCTCCGTGCAAAAATTATGTTCCGTAGGCGCTGTTGGTGGTGGGCATAAGTACCCACTGATTCGGGCTTAGCAGTTTAAGCATCAGTTCAATCGCATCGTGGTTGGTAGTAGTTGCACCTATCGGGTCGCGCGCACAGAGTGGCGCACCCACCAGAGCCGCCAACGGGACAATAATATCGGCATCGGTCATTAGTGGCCTCATTACCGATTCAATCCGGATATCGCCGCGCACCACCCGAAAATTTTGCGAATGGCAACAATGAGCTAGGCTGTTTTGCTTGAACATAAAGTTATCTAGCACCGTTACTTTATGGCCTGCTGCCAGAAGCTCTGGCACCATCGTTGAACCCAAATAACCTGCCCCGCCCGTGACAAGAATGTTGTAAGCCATTTCGTATTCCTCCAATGAAAATTAAATCAAACCGAAAGCACGGTTTCAATCTGCTCGCAAATAAAGTGGTACAACACAAGGTGCATTTCCTGGATGCGTGGCGTCTCATGTCCTGGAACATTAAGCAACACATCGCAAAGCGGTGCCATGTTGCCGCCCGCAGCACCTGTTAACCCGATAGTCTTCATGCCCATTTGCCGTGCTACGTCCAGTGCACGGATTACATTTGGCGAATTTCCACTAGTTGAAATTGCCCACAGAACTCCACCCGCCTGACCGTGTGCCTCTACCTGCCGGGAGAAAACTGTTTCATATGAATAATCATTGCTCCACGCCGTCAAAACCGAGGTATTTGCAGAAAGGGCCAAAACGTTGAAGGCGGGCCGCTCGCGCAAGAACCGTCCCACCAATTCGCCTGCAATATGCATCGCATCGCTCGACGACCCTCCATTGCCACACACCAACACGGGTCTTCGCTCCCTAAGAGCCGCAGCGAGAATACCTATGGCAACTTCAACACGTACAGGCAATGATCCAACACTCAACTGCTCGATGAGTCGGGCTGATTCACTTACCCTTTGAAAAAACAGTTCTTTCATTCGAATCTTTCCTTATTTACGCAGCACTGAATTTCAATGCATCCATTACGCGCGGATCTGCTGCGTTCGCAACAACTGTTACAGTAAAAAACGGCGAAGAAATCGCTTCGCATTCGGCGCGGTATCGCGGGCCGTGCCCAGTCAACACTGCAAAGCCACGCCGCAAACCGGAACGCTTGCCGGCAAGCAAATCAGCCACGTTGTCGCCAACGATCAGTGAACTCTGCAGGTCTCCCTTTAACATTTCCGCGACCATCTGAAACATGCCGGGATTTGGCTTTCGCATCGGATGATCTGGATGTCGATATTTACCCAACCCATCCGAATGATGGGGCGTAGCCACCACTGCATCGACCACAGCACCCCGTTCATCCAGCCAATTCAGCATGTACTCATTCACAGCAGCGAAGTCTTTCCAACTAAAGTAGTTGCGGCCGATGCCGGCTTGGTTTGTCACCACTGCCACGCGCCAGCCCTGCTCGCGAGCAGCTCGCACGGTTGCCTCAACTCCTTCGATAAAATGGACGTCCTCAATCCGATGAAGGTACTCCACCTCATCGACTAGCACACCGTCGCGGTCTAAAAACAGAATTGGGCGAAGCTCACTGCCTAAAAACGCAGTGCGCCACTGGCGCCAAATGAGATCAGGACCAACAGTTGGAGGAGGCCGCTCCATTTCTTTCCTCATGAATATATTATTGTTGACCCCTGAGTATCGAGACCAATATTGATAACTCGCGTCGGTGCAATTGCCTCGATGAATGCGGCGCGGCATTCCTGTGGAACCAGCATCAGCAAAAACCCACCACCTCCTGCACCGCATAATTTCCCGCCTAGTGCGCCAACTCGCATCGCAGTGTCGTAAAGAGAATCGATTTCCGGCGAGCTGACATGGGGCGAAAGCGAGCGCTTAAGCATCCAAGAATCGTGCAACATTCGCCCCAGCTTCTCCAACATGTGTGCTGGCTGTTCAGAGCACAAAACCTCGGACGCCTCATCCACCAGAGCTAGCATTCGATCAAGTTGACTATTGATTTCTCCGGAACGCGTTCGCTCTAACTGCGACGACACCACTTTGGATGCATGCCTGGTTACACCGGTATGAACCAGTAGAAGCGAATTCATCAGATAGTCTAGACATTCTCCACGCATCATCATTGGCGTGATGCGGTAATTTTTGCCGTCAAAGTCAAATCGGTTAATGCCGCCAAAGGACGCGTGTAGCTGATCCTGTACGCCCACGTTTTCCTGGACAAGGTCGCGTTCGAGGTGGATAGCACGCAGCGCCAAATCCAATTTAGTGACCTTCTCTTCCCGCAAATGCGCAATCAAGTTCAGCAAGCCCACAGCAAATGTCGAAGAACTGCCCAAGCCTGAACTGGCCGGCATGTCCGCCATCACACTCAAATCGATTGCTCGCATAATTCCGTAATGTTCAAACGCGGCCTTTACAGCCTTGTGCTGAATATCATTCACGCAATTTACAAGTTCGACCTGCGAATAGGCAATGCGATAGTTGTACGACTGAATGCCCGAGAGTTTTAGTGCCGCGATGTAGATATACTTATCAATAGCCAACCCCAGAACTGCACCACGGCGGTGTCGAAAGTAATCTGGGTAGTCCGTACCACCACCGAATAGACTGACACGCATCGGTGTGCGGGATATAAGCATCATTGCGACATTTCTCCTTAGTACGCCTTGGTACTTTCAAACCACCTGATAGTACGCTGCAATCCATCGCCCAAAGGCATCGGGGTGGAATCTATGACTAGTCGCCTCAATTTCGCCACATCCAGGCATTTTGATTTCGCTCCGACATATCTAGACTCGTCATACTCAATTAAGGATGGATCGTAACCAACAGCATTGCAGATCAATTGGGCGAAATGGCGGATGGTGAACTCTTCTCCGCCTCCGATATTAATCAAATCGTTCTCGGACACTGCGTTCAATTTCAACATCAGCCGGACGAAATCATCGACATAAATCAATTCGCGCTTCTGAAATCCATTACCCCACAGCACTACCTGCTCACCAAACTTTTTGCCACGAATTATTTTGCGAATCAGATCGAAGATAAAGTGCATCTGACGGCCATCAGTGTGGTATCCGGGCCCATATAGCGTTGATGGAACAAGGCACAAGTACCTTAGACCATACTGCTTGGCTAGCGCCATTGCACCTACGTACAACATGCGCTTTGTCATACCGTATGTAAACAAGCTTTCAACAGGCTTTCCGTCCAGGTAATTTTCTTCAACCAATTCCATTTCTGGCGCATAAGCACAACTCGTTCCCATAAATATCAACTTGGCTTGCGGCTGCGTTTTTTGCCACCAAGCCAACATATTGGTATTGATCTGCTGATTGATGACCCATTGTTCGCCAGGATGCCGCAGACAGAA
>CAZPCE010000039.1:7947-9293 GCA_964584915.1 uncultured Arenimonas sp.
GGCAAGATGGTAAATTTGGTCATATCGCAAATTGGCAAAGGGGTCGAGTGCCCCCTGTCGTGCCAAATCGCAATTTCTACTATTGAGCTTAACGAGATGATGGCCCTCATGTTCTAGGGCGCTGCAAAGCGCCGTACCCATAAAACCAGTTGCTCCGGTTACTAAAATTTCCATCAAATGTCGTCCTTCGGATTGACAGGGAAATAGAACTCGACGCCACTATCGATCAAGTGTTGGTTATTGGCCAGGATTTCATTTTTGAAATTCCAAGCCAAAACATAGTAAACATCTGGTGGCACCAGTTTGTCGTCTTCCATCACCACCGGAATATGCATACCCGGCGAGATCAAACCGTCACGCAACGCATTCTTTTCAACCAGAAAGTCCAGGTACTGGGTCCCCACACCGAAATAATTGAGCAAAGTATTTCCCTTTACGGGCGCACCCATCCCATATATACGTTTGCCCTGATTCTTTTTTCCCTTGAGATAGGCTAGGTTCTCTTGTTTCATCACCGCAACACGTTTCGCGAAGTCCAGGTACGTTTCAATCTCATTTGCGCCACTACGATCTTCTTCAGCGCATAGGACCGACAACCGTTCGGAGCGGGGTCTAGTGCCCCGATGTGTTACATAGGCAATCATAGAACCCCCATGAATCGGCGCAAGATATGCGTCGAAGGTTTCTAGGCCGTGCAGGTTAAGCAAAATCTCAATTGTGCGAAGGTTGTAGTACAAAAGATGCTCATGGTAGATTTGGTCGAACGCAAGGTTTTCGACAATCCGTTTCATATAGAGAAATTGCACGATGAAAATACCATCTTCGGCCAGAGCATTCTTTATGCCGTTGGCAGCCGAGTGCAGCTCTTCAAGGTGAAAGAAGACCCCGGCAGCATTGATAAGTTGAAACTTTCGCTGAAGTGACATTACAAGATCGGCATTAAAAAAAGAATTGATAGTCGGCACTCCAGATTCATTCGCCATCGCGGCTGTCTTCTTGGAGGACTCTACGCCAAGTACTTCGCATCCGTGCCGTTGAAAATGCTTTAGTTGTGTGCCGTCATTCGAACCGACATCAAGTACTGCGACTGTCTTCTTGTCGCGGTTAGGAAAATACCGCGCAAGACTTTCATCGGCGATACCGCTGAAATGTGCGCTAAGTGATTTAGTTACACCAGACAGGTAGGTATGGTCGCCAAACATGACTTCTTTTGGAACTGTGAAATCCAGCTGCGCGGTATGGCATTTGTTGCAAAAGAACACACGCAACGGATAGTACGGTTCCTTGCCAACCTGCTCAGGCTTTAGAAAATCGTTGCACCAAGGCTGAAGGCCCAAGTCGATACA
>CAZPCE010000039.1:9303-14498 GCA_964584915.1 uncultured Arenimonas sp.
GCATGGGTGGCAAACAGCACACCCGATCTGCGAGGTCCAAGTCGGTTCATGCACTTAGGTCTTGAGAGTCGCAAACGCGGCAGCTTAAATTCATTTTGGGTGATTCCCTTACGTATTGAATTGCAAATATCTCTCGGTCAAGTCGGGAGTACTAGATTGTGATGCGCTCAAAATTAGCAGGCGCGGTATCGCAAACGTCGCTATGTTCTCTTTGTGAGCTTTCCCCTGTTTTTTTTCTTTGAAGGCGGCGGATTGCTAAACAAATTTCTGCTCCAGTTGGACGCTGATCGAGATATGCAAGAACTGAGTCTGCAAACTGTAATCGAGTGTAGAGAGGTGGCGGCGCAGGTTGCAAAACACCGGCAATTAATCAGCACCAAGCCCCGTCTTAAATAATTCTGTTCGGCATTCGTTTGCACTGTAAGATCATGTCGCCTCCGCTTTTGGCTGGTGATATCCATGTTGCCTCAGCAAGGCCAGTTGAAGCGATTCCCGCAAGTCAGACTCAACCATTTCTGTACACATCTGCTGCACCGAAATTTCCGGTACCCAGCCGAGCTTTTCTTTCGCCTGCGACGGATCGCCAAGTAGTGACTCCACCTCTGCTGGACGAAAGTATCTTTTGTCGATCGCAACGATGACGTCGCCAACCTTCAGTGCGGGCGCCATATCGCCCTCAATAGCCGCAACGACACCCTTCTCGTCGACTCCACTGCCGTCGAAACGCAATTTGATGCCGAGCGCGGCTGCCGCCATGCTTACAAAATCACGCACGGAATGCTGCATGCCGGTCGCGATCACGAAGTCCTCCGGTTTTTCCTGCTGCAGCATTAACCACTGCATGCGCACGTAGTCTTTGGCATGTCCCCAGTCGCGCAATGCATTCATGTTCCCCATGTAGAGGCACTTTTCGATTCCTTGCGAAATATCCGCCAGTCCACGGGTAATCTTGCGTGTGACGAAAGTCTCACCGCGTCTTGGCGACTCATGATTAAAGAGAATTCCATTGCAGGCATACATGTCGTACGCCTCGCGGTAGTTGACCGTCGTCCAGTAAGCAAACCGCTTAGCAATGGCGTATGGACTACGCGGATGAAATGGCGTGCTTTCGCGTTGCGGAATTTCCCGCACCAAACCGTACAGCTCCGATGTTGACGCTTGATAGAACCGCGTTTTGTCACCAAGCCCAAGCAGGCGAATTGACTCAAGTAGCCGAAGAGTGCCCATACCACCCACGTCAGCCGTGTATTCAGGCATTTCGAAGCTGACACCCACATGCGATTGTGCCCCGAGGTTGTATACCTCGTCAGGCTCGACTTGTTCCACGATTCGCGTCAGATTTGACGAGTCGGTCAGGTCACCGTAGTGCAGAATGAAGCGTTGATTGTCGACATGCGGGTCCTGATATATGTGGTCAATTCGCCGCGTGTTGAATAGCGAGGCGCGACGTTTGATGCCGTGCACCTCATAACCCTTTTCGAGTAACAGCTCAGCCAAATACGAACCGTCCTGGCCTGTCACTCCAGTGATGAGCGCTTTTTTCATTTGTTGCCTATCCCAATAGTGATTACTTAGCGAAAAAGTCAGTGTTGCCGAACTAATCCTTGTTAATCGGCGCGTGACATCATCGCAACCACGTCCGCCATCTTGTATTGAGCCTGCCATCCCATCAATTGGGCGGCTTTCGTAGGATCGCCAAGGCTACGGCTGATATCTGTTGGCCGAAACAAAGCATCTGAAATATCCACATGCTGCCGCCAGTCTAGATTGTTGACCGAGAACGCAGTAGCGACAAATTTCTCCAGGGTATTGGTCTGGCCCGTGGCGACGACAAAATCCTGCGGTACATCCTGCTGAAGCATGCGCCACATGGCATCAACATACTCTGGCGCCCAGCCCCAGTCGCGTGCAATATCCAGTCTGCCTAGTTGCAGCCTTTCAGTGCTGCCCCGCGCGATGCGCTTGGCGGCGGCGATGATTTTCTGCGTCACGAATCGTTGCGGGCGCAGCGGCGACTCATGATTGAAAAGAATTCCAGTGCAGGCAAAGATACCGAACGACTCGCGGTAGGTCCTGACCAGCCAATGACTGGAAGCTTTTGCAACACCATACGGACTACAAGGATTGAAAGGTGTCCGCTCATTTGCCGCCGTATCGCTGACGTTACCAAAACATTCGCCGGAACCCGCGTTGAAAAAGCGAATGCGTTTTTTCTGCAGTCGAATGACCTCGAGCAGATTCAACGCGCCAATTACAATTCCCCGCATCGTCTCGGCTGGTTTCTCAAACGACACACCGACCGAACTCTGCCCCGCTAGAAAATAAATTTCATCCGGGTCGCTGACACTTATCGCATTCGCCACACTCTCGGACTCGTTTGGCGCCATCAACACGAGTTTTACCTTTGCATCTACCGAAAGCGCCTTGAGATTTGACATCGCGGATACGTTTGCGTCCCGGGAAGTTCCCCAAACCTCATATCCCTTTGCAAGGAGCAACTGGGCAAGATAGCTACCGTCCTGGCCATTCACGCCACAAATCAGTGCTTTCATAGTCATGAGCGGCGGAAGCGCATTTGAAATCTTTGGTTGTCAGCACCATTGGCGAGGCCGCGACTTCAGACTCGTCAACGCGGCGCCAAAGTTGTCCAGTTGTCACACAAACCCCAGCACCGGCGCGCCTCCCAGCCCATTATCGGCCGGAAAGCCGCGCCAAATGGCGTTCTACGCTACTTCGTCGCCTGAACCGCCGTCAACACCGGATAAGCCACCGAGAACACCACGTTCAGGAACTTCTGCAGTTCCGCCGCCGGTGCGTTCGAGACGTAGAGCAAATCCTTGTTGCTGATGGCAAAGCTCTGCATGACAAAAAAGCTGGCCGGGTTGCGCAGGTCGATGCGATAGATCACCGGCACCTTGCCGTCCGGCGTGGTCATGGCCGGCTGCTTCGGCCACTTCAGTGCGTTGGCCGGCTCGAAGCGGAAGATGAACACGCCTTTCGCGTCGGCGCGGTTGTCCTGCAGGCCGCCGGCACGCGCCAGTGCCTGGGCGAGCGAAATGCCCTGCGCCTCGAAGTTGATCTCCTCGTTCTTGCCGGTGGCGCCCAGCACGGTGAAGCTGAGCGGCTGGAACAGGGCGGTGACGACGTCGCCGGCCTGCAGGCGCACGTTCTGGCGCGGGTCGCGGATGATGGTTTCCAGCGGCAGGCTGTATACGCTGCTGCCGCGCGTGACCTGGATCGTCATCTTGTTCACTGGCTGGCGCACGCCGGCGGAAGCGGCCAGCGCATCCAGCAGGCGTTCGTTGCTGGCAGTGATCGGCAAACGGATGCTGTTGGTCACTTCGCCCACCACAGTGACGTTGGCGGAAAGGTTGCGCACCATCCGCACCAGCGCTTCGGGCTGGTTGGCCTTGCCGGTCAGGCGGCGCACGATCTCGCCTTCGATCGCCTGCAATGTACGGCCGGCGGCCAGGATGCGGCCGGCGAACGGGACTGTGATGTAGCCCTCGGTGCCGACCGACTGCTCCGGCAGGACGGTGGCGCGCACGCCGGACGGGTTGCCGCGCGCATCTGCAGTGCCGATGCCGAACAGCGTGGCCGGCGGCGCTTCCCAGATCGAGACTTCCAGGGTATCCCCGGCGCCAACGACGTGGTTGGTGCCGGCGATATCGCCAAGCTTCTCGGAAAACAGGCTCTGCGTGCGGCTGGCGATCAGGCCGCGGGCGACGGCGTCGTCCACATCCACGATCTGGATCGCGCTGGCGCCCGGCAGTGCGGCGGCCTCGACTTCGCGGTTGCTGGGGCCGCTGGTGGGAAACTGGGCGCAGCCGGCGAGGAGCGCAGCGGCAACGGTGATCAATGCGGGAATCCGGGTTACTGAAGCCATAATCTCACTTGATGGGTTGGTTGAATCGCCGGGGCGAAGCGCCGGGCGTTGGCGGCAGTGTATTCTTGCGCACAGTGGTAATTATCTCTTATACCAAAGCCGATGAAATTTGTCTGTGCGTTCTGCCCACATAGCGCGTCAGTCCGCACCGGCACGGCCGCCCGAAATTGCTGCAGTTTTGTCCGCGCCGCCCTTTTTAGCCCGTTACAGCCGGTTTTTCACCCTTGACTCCGATCCTGATCGACATCACCCGCCTGGTTTACCGGCGCCTCAGCCATACCCTGCCGACCGGCATCGACCGCGTCAGCATCGAATACCTGCGCCATTACGGCGGCCGGGCGCGGGCAGTGCTGGGTTTCGGCCCGTTCAGCGCGGTGATGTCGGCCGCCGATTCGGCGCGCCTGTTCCGTGCCGTCGCGGACCCGGCCGAACCGGCCGGTTTGCTGCTGCTGACCTCCATCGCCAAGGCCATCCTGTGGCGCTGGCTGGCGCTGGATGTGGCCGGCAGCTTCCTGTTCAACACCGGCCACGTCGGGCTGGAAAACCGTTTCCACGCCTGGGCATTGCGCTGGCGCGGCGCGCGGCCGATCGTGGTGGTGCATGATCTGATTCCCATCACCCATCCGGAATACTGCCGCCCCGGCGAGCGCGCCCGGCATGTCGCGCGCATGACCTGCGCGGCCCGCATCAGCGCCGGCGTGGTGGCCAATTCGCACCACACGCTGGAAGTGCTCACCGGTTTTTGCCGCGAGCACGGATTGCCGATGCCGCCGGCCATCGTCGCGCGCCTGGCGCACGGCCTGCCGTCGCTGCCTCCCGGCCCGCGGCCGCTGGCAGCACCCTATTTCGTCATTCTCGGCACGATCGAGCCGCGAAAGAACCACTGGATGCTGCTGCAGCTCTGGCGCCGGCTGGTGGATGCGCACGGTGACCGCGCGCCGCGGCTGGTGGTGATCGGCCAGCGTGGCTGGGAATGCGAAAACGTGGTCGATCTGCTGGAGCGCTGCCAGCAGCTGCAGGGAATTGTCATCGAACACTCGCGCTGCACCGATGCCGAACTGGTAACCTGGCTACATCATGCGCAGGCGCTGCTGTTCGCCTCCTTTGCCGAAGGCTACGGACTGCCGGTGGCGGAGGCGCTGTCGCTGGGGGTGCCGGTGATCGCAAGCGAGCTGCCGGTGTTCCGGGAAATCGCCGGCGACGTGCCGGAATACGCCGATCCGCTCGACGGCCAGCGCTGGGAAGCGCTGGTGACCGATTACGCCGAGCCGGATAGCCCGTTGCGCGCGGCACAGCTGGCGCGCATGCA
>CAZPCE010000040.1:0-14331 GCA_964584915.1 uncultured Arenimonas sp.
TTTGACTCCGACAAAGCACGTGCGCTTTCCGCTCGCATTTCCGAAACAATTTATTTCCACACCCTCTCCACGTCGTGTGAATTGGCGATCGAGCGAGGTGCGCATCCCAACTTCAATGAGACTCGCGCCGCTTCAGGCGAACTGCAGTTTGATGCCTGGGGTGTCGTGCCGAATGAGGTCGAACGCTGGGATGCACTGCGTGACAGAATCAAGACGCACGGCTTGCGCAACTCTTTGCTGATTGCAATCGCACCGACAGCTACGATCGCGTCGATTGCAGGGTGCTACGAATGCGTTGAACCGCAGACCAGCAATCTTTTCAAGCGCGAAACGCTCTCCGGCGACTTTCTGCAAGTCAATCGCTACTTGGTCGACGAATTGAAGAAGCTCGGCCTTTGGACGTCTGAAATGCGCGATGCGATCAAGCACGCAGAAGGTTCGATACAAAGCATTCAGTCAATCCCCCAACTGCTTCGCGATATCTACCGCACCACGTGGGAGGTGCCGATGCGTGGCCTCATCGACATGGCAGCAGACCGCGGTGCCTTTATCGATCAATCGGCGTCTCTGAATCTCTTTATGGAGAATCCGAACATCGGTGCGATGTCTTCGATGTACATGTATGCATGGAAGCGTGGCGTCAAAACTACCTACTACTTGCGCTCGCGACCCGCCACGCGCATCGCCAAAACGACCCTGAGCGCTGCAACGACTGATCAAGCCGCACTGGCCTGCTCACTTGAAAACCCGGAAAGCTGCGAGGCCTGCCAATGACTACGAACAAGCACTTGCTGGACCCGGGCTTTGAGCTGACCTTGCGTCCGATGCGCTACCCCAAATTCTATGAAATGTATCGCAGCGCAATTCGCAATACGTGGACAGTGGAAGAGGTGGACTTCTCACTCGACGTCAAAGATCTATCGCACAAGTTCGGGGACGCCGAGCGACACTTGATTGAGCGCCTGGTGGCGTTCTTCGCAACGGGCGATTCCATCGTGTCGAACAATCTGGTCTTGAATTTGTATCAGCACATCAACGCACCGGAAGCGCGCATGTATTTGTCGCGCCAGTTGTATGAAGAGGCGCTGCATGTGCAGTTCTATCTGACCTTGCTGGATACCTATTTGCCGGAGCCCGAAGCGCGAGCGAGAGCGTTCGATGCCATCGAAACCATTCCGGCCATCCGTCACAAGGCGGATTTCTGTTTTCGCTGGATGGATTCTATTAACCAGCTTGATCGAATCGAAACGAAAGAACAACGCAAACAGTTTTTGCTGAACCTGATTTGTTTTGCGACCTGTATTGAAGGCCTGTTTTTCTTTGGTGCCTTCGCCTACGTCTACTACCTGCGTTCGCGCGGCTTGTTGCACGGATTGGCGTCGGGCACCAATTGGGTTTTCCGTGACGAAAGCGGCCATATGGCGTTTGCGTTCGAAGTCATCCGCACGGTGCGCGAAGAAGAGCCGGAATTGTTCGATGATCAATTAAGCGCGCAGATACTGGAAATGCTGACTGAAGCGGTGGATTGCGAAATGGTGTTCGCACAGGATGTTTTATCCTGGGGCGTGGCCGGATTGTCGATCAAGGATATGCGCGAGTATCTGGAATACGTCGCCGACCAGCGCTTGGCCCAATTGGGCTTGCCGAAACATTTTAATTCGCGTAATCCGTTCCCGTTCATGGAATTGCAGGACGTGCAGGAATTGACCAATTTCTTCGAGCGGCGTGTATCGGCCTATCAGGTCGGTGTCGAAGGGGATGTCGCGTTTGACCATGCGTTCTGATCGTCTTGGATGGAGATTCATTCCGTGGCCATCGTCGGGAACTTGCATCGTATCGGGTGGTCTGTACGGCTTGGCAATCGTTCATACTTGAACTTGCATGATGCTTTCCGATGTTCCGACCAGCATAAACGGGGTGATTCCAAATGCGATTGATACTTTCCATGGCCTTGTTGTTCGGTCTGCAAAGCCTGCCGGCCCATTCACAGTCTGCGACTCCGGAAGAAGTGATTGTCGAGGACGACACCCCGTTGCCGGAGGGCGTCAAAGTATTGGACGTGATGGTGGTGTCGGGTGCGCAACCCGGTCCGGGCATGTGGAAAGTATGGAAAGGTGACCACGTGTTGTGGATCATGGGTACGCAGTCACCGCTCCCAAGGAAAATGGACTGGGTCTCGCGCGAAGTTGAAAAGACCATTGCCCAATCGGACGAGATTTTGTTCGAAACCAGCGTGAGTGTTTCGACCGATCGCGGCATGTTCGGCAATTTGCTGCTGATCCCGTCCCTTTATGGCGCCCGCAAGAATCCTGATGACGCAGAGCTGAAAGACGTATTGTCGCCGGAGCTTTACAAACGCTGGTCGGTATTGAAAGCCAAATATATCGGTCGCGATAACAGTATCGAAAAATGGCGGCCGATTTTCGCGGCGCAGGAACTGTACGACCAGGCGATAAAAAAATCCGGACTGAGCTCGGACAATGTCGTCCGGCCGATCGTGGAAGATGCGGCAAAAGAGTACAAGAAAAAAATCATCAGGCCGAAAATCGAAGTGAAAATCGAAAAGCCGAAAGCGGTTATCAAGGAATTTTCGAAAACCTCGCTGGCCGACATCGACTGTTTTTCCAAAACGATGGATCGTCTTGAAACCGATTTGAACGCAATGATCGAACGCGGCAATGCCTGGGCGATTGGCGACATCGAGGGCCTGAAGAAGCTTTCTTTCACCGATCAGGCGCAATCCTGCATTTCGGCACTGACCAATGCCGCCATATCGCAGAAAAACGGCTTTGACGATCTTCGTCCGAAAGCGAAAGCGGAATGGCTGAAAGCTGCCGATGCCGCATTGGCGAAAAACAAATCGACCTTCGCCATTTTGCCGATGGGCGACATGGTCAAGCCGACCGGCCTGCTCGCTTCGCTGCGCGAGAAGGGTTATCTGATAGAAGAGCCCTGATGATCGCAAGACCGTTGCCTTGATCGGCCTTGCCATGGCTGCGTGAAATGCCGGTAATGCGACAAATTAGCCAAATAGACATACTTTTCGGCTACCCTTAGGGCACTTATTCACCGGTTCCGGGGTTGCTGTGACTAACGAATCTGATTCTCTTGCGCAGAAAGTCGGTGCTCTAGACACCAAGACGGCGATTGAGCGGCTGGATTTGCGCAACCCTGCCGAGGTCGCCCGCCTGCTCGCCGGATTGCCCCCGGCACGTGCCAACAGCATTCTGGCTGCAATGAGCGTCGAAACCCGCGAACGGATCATGGCCGCTGCACCGGCGGGAACCGACTGGATGGATGCGCAGCGTTATCCGGAAGGCAGCGTCGGCCGTTTACTCGAAGATCCGCCGGCTGTATTTCGCAGCGGCACCAGCGTGGCATCGGCCATCGAAGTTTTACGCGATACCGTCAAGCAAAGAATGGTCACGTACCTGTTCGTCGTCGATCGCGAAAACCGCCTGCTCGGCGTCGCCGCATTTCGCGAATTGCTGTACGCCGAAAAATTGCAGACGCTGGACGAAGTCATGATTCGCGGTGCTTTTGCATTGCGCCCGACCATGCAATTGGTGGACGCGATGAAAGAAGTGGTCACGCGTCACTATCCGGTTTATCCGGTTTGCGAAGAAGACGGTACCTTGGTCGGCCAGGTTCGCGGACAGGTATTGTTCGAACAACAAGCTTTCGAAATTTCCGCACAGGCCGGTTCGATGGTCGGTGTCGAGAAAGAAGAGCGTCTCGCAACGCCGTTGATGCGCAGTTTCAAATTTCGCCATCCCTGGCTGCAAATCAATTTGTTGACGGTATTCGTCAGTGCCGCGGTAGTCGGCATTTTCGAAGGCACGATCGATAAAATCGTCGTGTTGGCAATGTTCCTTCCCGTGTTGGGCGGACAAAGCGGCAACCTAGGTTGCCAGGCAATGGCCGTATTGTTGCGTGGCATGACGCTTGGCGAGTTGAAAGGCATGCCGATCATCAAGTTGATCGTGAAAGAAGCGACGCTGGGGCTGATGAACGGTGTCGTGACCGGTGCCATGGCAGGCATTGCGATGTATCTGGTGGCCGGGCGAAACTCCGGTGCAGATCCCCTTGGCCTTGCCTTGATTACCATGTGCGCAATGTCGTTCAGTTGCATGTTGGCCGGCATTGCGGGCACCAGCATTCCATTGTTACTCAAACGCCTCGGTGCCGATCCGGCAACGGCATCGAGTATTTTCCTGACCACCATCACCGATGTGGTCAGCATGGGTAGTTTTCTTACAATGTGTACCTATTTCCTGCTGTAGAAAAACCGGAGCGATCGTATTGCTGCAGCGCAACGTGCAAGAAAAATGACGGCGGGTGAGACTGCGTGCACTCCGTCATGGGGGAGGGAGCCTAAAGCCCGAAGCTGCAATGCGGTTTCGGGCTTTAGTTTTTTTGGTGCCGCTCGCTGCGATTGATCGAACCGGCCATCAATCACCTATGCCACAATTCATCCATGACGGATGAATCAACATCGCTGGAAACGGAATTGCAGGCGCTGGTGCAACGCCATCTGAATCGCCTGTTAGAGGCCAATGCCGGCACTCTGGAAAAAAACGAAATAGAAAAGAAATTCGCTTCGCTGGCCCTGGTCAGCGATTTTGCGATCGATACGCTTTGCCAGCAGCCGGACCATTGGCATCAACTGGAGGAATCGACCATCCCGTCGCTGGCATTGGCGAACGACGACGATAGCCAGTGGCCACAACAACTTCGGCGTTGGCGAAGACTGCAATCAACGCGGATTATCTGGCGCGATCTTCACGAGGTCGACAATGTCGAAGCCAGTCTTGGAACGATCAGTGAAGTCGCCGATATCGCCTTGAGCGAATCGGTACGCGCCATTTCCGCACTTTTCACGACGCGGTACGGCGAGGTTAAAAATACCAGTGGAGATCCGCAGGCGTTTGTCGTTTTCGGTTTGGGAAAACTGGGCGGTGGAGAATTGAATTTTTCTTCCGATGTCGATCTGGTTTATGCCTATCCGCAACAAGGCGAAAGCGACGGAGCGCGAAGCCTGGACAGTGAGGCGTATTTCACGCGACTGGGTCAGCGTCTGGCGCAACTGATGGGCGATATCACCAGCGATGGTTTTTCGCATCGGGTGGATCTGCGCTTGCGCCCTTACGGCAACTCCGGTCGCCTGGCATTGAGTTTTTCCGCGATGGAGCATTATTTCCAGACCGAAGGCCGCGATTGGGAACGTTACGCCTGGGTCAAGGCACGGCCAGTCGCCGGCGACATCGAGGCAGGCGAACGCTGTCTTGAATCGTTTCGCCCTTTCGTCTATCGCCGTTATCTCGATTACACCGCGCTTGATGGCTTGCGTGAAATGAAGGCAATGATCGCCGCCGAAGTGGAAAAACGCGAACTCGCCGACCATCTGAAACTGGGCCCCGGTGGCATTCGCGAAATCGAATTCCTGGTGCAGGCATTGCAGTTGATCCACGGCGGGCGAGAACCCGGCTTGCGTCAACGATCACTGTTGAAGGCCATGCAGGCTCTGGTGTTGGCGGGCCACTTGGCGGAGTCGACGGCCGCCAGATTAAAAGAAGCCTACCTGTTCTTGCGCCGCGTCGAGAACCGCGTGCAGATGCTTCGCGACGAACAAACCCACAGCTTGCCGCAAGACGTTTTTACGCGCTATCGAATCGCGCGCGGCTTGAATTATGCGAATGCCGCCGAACTTGAAAATGCACTGCAAACCCATCGCGATTTCGTGTCGGATGAATTCTCCAATCTGTTGGCGTCCAAGCGCCACAAGGCGAAAGTGAGCGCCTACATCGACTATTGGCGTGGCCTGCCGGATCAATCCAGTGCCGGGCAATTGTCCGACCTTGGTTTCAACAATGGCGAAGACTTACACCAGGCGCTGCAGGATTTTTGCAAACATTCGACCGTGCAGACATTCAACGAGAAAGCGCGCGCACGTCTGGACCACGTGCTACCGCTGATATTGGAAGCGGCGGCAAAAAGCGTTGCGCCTGAGGCCGCGATGACACGCAGCCTGAGTTTATTGCATGCGATCGCCAAGCGAACCAGTTACCTGGCTTTGCTGGAGGAAAAACCGGCCGCATTGCAACGGCTGGTGGATGTCGTTGCCCGCAGCGCCTGGCTCTCGGAACGGCTGGTCGAGCATCCGCTATTGCTCGATGAATTGCTGGATCACCGCGTTGCCCAGGCATTTCCCGATCATCGGCAGTTGCAGGCTCTCGTGAAGCAGGCCTTGTCCGTTGGCGATACCGAACAGGCATTGCACGGGTTGAATGAAATGAGGCAAAGCCTTTCATTCAGGATCGCACAGGCGACTTTGTTCCAACAGCAGGCCGCCAGCGTAAGCGCCGGGCAATTGGCGTTGCTCGCCGAAGTTATCTTGCAGGCAGTGCATGAGCTTGCAGCAGCGGAAATACGGACGTCGCACGGAGCTATCGATGGCGCGGGTTTTGCGATCATCGGTTATGGCAGCGTGGGCGCGAAGGAATTGGGTTTCGCATCGGATCTCGATCTGGTCTTTTTGCATAATGCCTCTGCCAGTGCGGCTTCCGACGGTGCCCGGTCACTCGATGCTCCGCGTTATTTTGCGAGGCTGGCGCAGAAAATTATCAGCCTGATGCAAACCATTACGCCGGCGGGTCGATTGTACGAAGTCGACATGCGTTTACGGCCAGACGGCGCCAAGGGTTTGCTGGTGTCCAGTCTGGATAGTTTCGAAGAATATCAGCGTGACCGTGCATGGACCTGGGAACATCAGGCACTGGTTCGTTCAAGAGCATTGGCCGGGAACCGGCAGGTGTGCGCCCGCTTCGAAGCGATTCGTGCAGCAGCGCTGCAAGCGCACCGCGATCCGCTGCAACTGAACAACGATGTAAGCGCGATGCGACTGCGAATGCGTAACGAGCTCGATCGAAGTGTCGGAATCCGTTTTGATCTCAAGCAAGGCCTGGGCGGATTGGTGGATATGGAATTCTTCCTGCAGTCGCGGGTTATGGCATTGGCGAATGCGCATCATGAGCTGCTGGGCGTGCAGGGATCAACGGAAATTCTGGATGTCCTGGCGGCCATCGGCGATGTAGGTAAAGCCGATGCCGAAATTCTGCATTCCCATTACCAAAACCTGATTGCACATTCGATGGTGTGCAGTCTTGATCAACGACCGCGAGTGGTGAATATGTCGGACGACTTGCAGACGCAATGTCATCGCACGCTGGAAATCTATGCCGGAAAAGGACTGGGTTTCAAGCCGTAGGTCTGGCCCTGGCCCGACGCGCATTACAAAAACCGTTTCAATTGCGTAATGACATCCGGCATCGTATTCAAGGCCGTCACCGGGAACGGAATCAATTCCTTCTCCAAGGGTTTGACTCGACCCGATGCCAGTAATTGATCCAGGAAAATCCGTAACCGGCCCCTGGCGCGTTCCGGTTGTGCAATAAAAACCGGCAACTCGGTCGCGCAAGCTTCCGAGATCATGTTGACCGAATCCGGCGTCAACACAATCCGATCTGCGTTGGCCAAGAGCGAGCGATAAGGATTTTCACCGTCGCTATCGTCAAACCAGACCGGAAATTCGGAATCGGAAAAACGCTGGCGGATTTTCTCGGCGACCGCTTTCGGCGTGCGTCGAGAACCGCAGATGACAAGGCTGCCGCCGTGTTTTGCCAGTTCGTATTCGAGTTGGCCGAACATCACTTCGATCAGTCCTTCGTTGAACAAAGCCATCCGGCTTGGCCCGCCGACCAATACTGCTGTGCGGGGTGCTCCGGAATCGTTGAGCATTGATGCTTCCGAACGCCAATCGCTCAAGGACGCTGCATTGACATCATGCAAGCTGCCAATGCAGCCAATCACGTTATTGCCTTGTAGCCGGTCATGCGTCGGAGCAATCACGACATCCCAATGCTCGCTTGCGATTCGCGGATTTAAAATCTGTATCGAGAAACTGCCCGCATTTTTCATCAGTCGGGTCGCCAGTGCGGCCTGGCGGCCGCAGCCAATCACATACGCCGGAGGATTTTGCATTGCACTTGAAAATGCACTTCCGAATGGCTGTTTTGTGAAAGGCGGCAAGCGGGGCGCGGTCAGCTTTGCCAGAAGGCCCGGAGCGATTGTTTTTTCATCAAAATCCCAGCCCAGTGCCTCGGCCAATGCAAGGGCCTGGCGCCGATTGCCGGCGGCGCCATCATGAATTACCCAGCATTGATCGGGCCTGATTGTCATCACGTGAGATTAACAGAAGCCTGTTGTTATGGCTGCTGCAACAATACGTTGTGTCGCCAGCACTATCAAAATCCGGAATTGGCCATACACTTGTGAGCTTGGAGAAACCCCGCCAGTTTGGAGATGTACCGATGTCCGTGTTGAATGATGCCGCGCTTGATCAATTGTTCCGTACTGCCCGCACCCACAATGCCTGGCTCGACAAGCCGGTGACCGATGATCAACTGCGCGAGATTTACGAGTTGATGAAGTGGGGTGCGACCAGCGCCAATTCCTCGCCGGCACGCATCGTATTCATCAAATCGAAAGAAGCGAAAGACAAACTCGGGCAAGCCATTTCCGACGGCAATCGCGCCAAGACCCTGGCTGCGCCGGTGACGGCGATTTTGGCCACCGATTACGCTTTCTACGAAAAATTGCCGCAATTGTTTCCGCATGCCGATGCAAAAAGCTGGTTCGTCGGCAACCAGGCGTTGATTGATACGACCGCGTTCCGCAATGCCACTTTGCAGGGCGCCTATTTGATGTTGGCGGCGCGCGCCGTTGGTCTGGATTGCGGACCGATGTCGGGTTTCGACAATGCCAAACTCGACGAATTGTTTTTCGCCGGCACTACCGTTAAATCGAATTTCCTGATCAACCTCGGTCACGGCGATGTCGCCGGCCTGTTTCCACGTTCGCCGCGCCTGTCGTTCGATGAAGCGGCCAGCATTGTTTGATTCGTTCCATCGTTTGACCAGTTTCACCCCACACTATTTTTGCAAGGAGATTTTCATGTTGAAACCATTATTACTCGGCTTGATGTTGGTCGGCAGCATTGGCGCGGCGCAGGCGGAAACCAAGGCCTACGCAATCGATCCTGGTCACACCCAGGTGTATGCCAGCTACCTGCACGCGGGTTTTTCGAATATCGCCATCCGCTTCAATACCGTTGAAGGCGAATTCCAGTTTGATGCGGCCAAGCCAGTCAATTCGACGTTGAACGTCAAAGTGCCGATCAGCAGTCTCGATAGCGGCGTTGCAAAGCTCGACTCCCACTTGTCCAGCCCGGATTTTTTTGACGCCGCCCAGTTCCCGGAAGCTACTTTCAAAAGCACCAAGGTAACGGCTGCCGGCAAAAACAAACTGACGCTGCTCGGCAACCTGACCATTCACGGCGTGACCAAGCCGGTGACTTTCGACGTGACGATCAACGGCATCGCCGTCCATCCGATGTCGAAGAAACCCACGGCCGGTTTTGACGCCGTCGCCAAAATCAAGCGTTCCGATTTCGGCGTAGGCAAATACGTGCCGATGGTAAGCGACGAAATCACCCTGCGGATCACGATGGAAGCTTCCGAGGCCAAAGAGGCCAAATAAGACCATGCTTATTCACCGCCCAGCAAATGAACGCGGAAAAGCCAACTTCGGCTGGCTCGATTCCGCGCACACCTTTTCTTTCGGTCACTATCAGGACGATGCCTGGATGGGTTTCGGTCCCTTGCGCGTGATCAACGAAGACCGGGTTTCGCCGGGCGGCGGTTTTGCCACCCATGGCCACGCCGATATGGAAATTATCAGCGTGGTTCTGGAAGGCGGCTTGCAACACAAGGACAGCATCGGAACCGGGTCGGTGATTCGACCGAACGAAGTGCAGAAGATGAGTGCGGGCTCGGGCATTCGCCACAGCGAATTCAATGCCTCGCAAACGGAGCCGGTACATTTTCTGCAAATCTGGATTATGCCGGACAGGAAAAATATCGAACCTTCCTATCAGCAAAAGGCGTTCCCGAACGAAGAGCGCAAGGATCGCCTGTGCCTGGTGGCATCGGGTGATGGTGCCGAAGGCTCGCTGAAAATAGCCCAACAGGCCAGTCTTTACAGCACGGTATTGGGGCCGGGCACGGCGCTGAAACACCCCCTCCAGCCGGGTCGCCTGGGTTGGGTGCAGGTCGTTTCCGGGCAGGTGACCGTTAATGGCCTTGTTTTATCGACCAGCGATGGTCTGGGTTTGCGGGACGAGTCCGAAATATCGCTCCATGCCGATCAGGCCGCCGAACTGCTGGTATTCGATCTGCCGCGATAAGTCGGGTGCTCACCGCCCACTTTCGCGCGGCAAGGCAATGGTAGGCGGTGCCCACCCTACGCGCGATGCGGTTAGAATAGCGGCATTGATCAAGGATGTTTTATGACCGCCGACTCGATGCTGACCGCCGCCAATACCAAAACCCATTACGAAGTTACCCGCGATGCGCTGCCATTGAGCTGCCCGACGCCGGCGATGGCTTTATGGAATTCGCATCCCCGCGTGTATTTACCGATTGAAGAAGAGGGCAAATGCGTCTGCCCGTACTGTGGTGCCGAATACGTTTTAATCGATTGAAATGAAGCGCATCACCGTGGTGCAGTGTCTACCTGCATTGCATAGTGGCGGCGTAGAACGCGGTACTCTCGAAACCGCACGGGCCCTGGTCCGGCGCGGACACCGTTCCATCATCGTTTCCGCCGGCGGTCGCCTGCAGGCGCAATGCGAAGCAGAAGGCAGCGAACATTACGCTTGCGCGATCGGCAATAAAAGCCCGCTGATTTTCCGCGCCACCCATAAATTCCATGATTTCCTGAAACAACGGCAGCCCGATATCGTGCATGCACGTTCGCGTTTGCCGGCATGGTCGGCCTTACTCGCGATGCGCGGTCTTGAACGCAAACCCAAGTTCGTTACCAGCGTGCACGGCCTGAATTCGCCCGGATTTTACAGTGGCGTCATGCTGCGCGGCGAAAAAATCATCTGTGTTTCCGAAACGGTAAAGCAACACGTGCTGGATAACTGGCCCGGGACCGACGCAAAAAAAATCAGCGTAATAACGCCCGGCGTGGATCCGGAGGAATTTCCGCATAATCCGCCAGTCGATGAACAATGGCGTCAGGATTTCCTGCAGGATTACCCGCGTTTGCGCGGCGAGAAATTGTTGTTGTTGCCGGCCCGCGCCACGCGCCTGAAAGGCCACGCTTTCGCACTGGATTTGCTGGCTTCGCTGCGACGCGAGCTGGGTGATGTGCGGCTATGTTGCCTTGGCGCGCGGCAGGGCGGTCATGAACCTTATTTGCGTGAACTGGAGCAGAAAGCCACTCGCTTAGGCGTTGCCGATTTCGTCGAATTCACCCGGCCACTGAATGCGATGGACCGCATCTATGCTACGAGCGATTTGGTATTGCAACTTTCCAACAAACCGGAAGCCTATGGCAGAACCGTCATCGAAGCCTTGAGCATTGGACGCCCGGTGCTGGGTTGGAATCTGGGCGGCGTGGGCGAAAATTTACGGGAATATTTTCCGCAAGGCTTGGTCGATCCATTCGATGAAAACGCCTTGATCCAGAATGCAAAAAAAATCCTGCAAGAGAAAATCGTTCCTGCGCAGCAACGCCTGCCGAGTCTGGCGGATATGCAATCGAATATGATGGCGGTGTATGAACAACTCTGCGCCTGATTCCATTTATCGATGGGTGCCTTACTGGATACTGGCGTTTGTCGCCTTGTGGCCTACCGTGGGTGTCGCGGAAGCGGTAATGAGCCTGGGCGCGCTGTTCGGGTTTTTTCTGATGCTCTGGCAAAAAATCGTGCATCGCTCGACCTGGCTGAGCCGCGAAGCCTGGTTGATGACGCTGGCATTTTTCCTCGCGTATTGGTTGCCGGAATTTCTTTCGTCCTTCGATGCCGTCAATGCAAAACGCGCATGGCGCGAAGTATTGCTGGATTTGCGTTATCTGCCTTTTCTCTGGTTGATCGCCTTGTCGGTATCCAATGAAAAAGGTCGCAACCTGGTATTTTCCGGCCTTGCCTTGATCACCCTGTTCTGGGCTCTGGATGGCATGGTGCAGGTGCTGACGGGCTTCAGTCTGGGCGGCGCCATGACCGAAGATCGTCTTAGCGGAATTTTCGGTTCCGGCAATTTGAAGTTGGGTTTGGTGCTGGCTGCGCTATCCCCATTTACGCTCGACTGGGCCTACAAGCGCGCAGGCGCATGGGCCTGGTGTGGCGCCGCGTTGCTGGTCGGTACCGTAATTTTATGGGCGGGTGCGCGCGCCGGCTGGGTAATGTTCGGGCTGGTTTTATTGCTGCACGGGTGGCGCGCCATCGGCAGGAAGCGCTTGCTGGTTTTTATGCTGGCGTCGACGCTGGTGTCTTTGCTCAGCTATTTCGCATCGCCGGAATTACGGGCGCGTTTCGAACGCACCGAAACAGCGTTGATGGGTGAAACCAGCGGCATCGATCATGCGCTCTCGGGCCGTATCAGCATCTGGAAAACCGCACTGGAAATCACGGCGGACCACCCGGTGAACGGCGTTGGCGTGCGCAATTTCCGGGATGTCTACAAGCAATATGCCGAAGCCGACGACCCGTTCATCAGTGGCGATCAGCAGGGCGCGCTCCACGCACACCATTGGCTGCTCGAGGTCTTGTCTGAAACCGGGGTGATCGGATTGATTTTCTGGTTGGCCGGCTTCTATGCGATGTGGCGCGCCTGGCGCTGGTCGCCCGCCAACGCGCGCCAGCTTGCGTTCGTGCCGATGCTGGCTTGCATTGCGGTATTGTTTCCGCTGAATACGCATCTTGCGTTCTATGCGACGTTCTGGGGCGGTTGCTGGTTGATGCTGCTGGCCTTGTACGCGGGCTGTCTCGGCGCGCAGGATCGATTTCAGCCATCGCAAGTTGAAACAGAATGAATACGATCAGCGCCGTCGTCACCACTTTCAACAATGCCGATACCTTGTCGAAGTGTCTCGAAAACTTGCGATTCTGCGATGAAATCATCTTGCTCGATTCCGGTTCCACCGATGCAACGCGGGAAATCGCTGCCGGCTACCACGCGAAGATTCATGTAGAGGCATTCAAGGGTTATGGCCCGCAAAAACAGTCGGCAATCGACAAGACCGATTCGGATTGGGTTTTGTTGCTGGATGCCGATGAATATATCGAGGCATCGGCCGCAGGCATTGTCCGCAAAGCCATCGCTTCGGATTCCATTGACGGCTATCGCCTGCCGCGCCGGGAGTGGTTGTTCTGGCAGTGGCCGCATGCCTTGACTCGCCCGAATTGGCAATTGCGATTGTTTCGCAAGACAAAAGCGGCAATGAACGATGTGCCGGTGCACGCAGCACCGGAAGTAAAGGGACGAATCGAAAATCTGGAGCTGGATTTTTTTCACTTCGGCGAAAAAGATCTCGCGCAGCGCGTGGAAAAAATAAACCGGTACTCAAGCGGAATGCTAGAGCGGAAAAAACCGAAAAGGTTTACCGCATTGCGAATCCTGTTTTATCCGGGCTTCGTTTTTTTCCGGTTTTACGTGCTTAAGCGATATTTCCTGAACGGCTGGGCCGGATATCTTGCGGCCAGAACGCAGGCATTTTACGCTTTTCTGAAATACGCCAAGCGTCTTGAGCAAGATAAAAAACGGGGGCGGGATACGCCATGAACGCGGCCTGGCACTGCATTTTCGTCCGGCCGTTTTTCTGGCTCGCGATGTGGAGTGCGCGCTTGCCGCAGAAATCGTTGATGCGCGTCGGCAAGCTGGCATGCCTGGCATGCTGGCCTTTTTTATATCGCCGCCGCCGGGTGGCGTCCACCAATATCGAACTTTGTTTTAAAAACCTTTCGCTGGCGGAAAGACAGGATTTGTTCAACCGGAATTTATTGGCCACTGTGACCGGCGTGCTTGAATTGTTCCGTGCCTGGTATGCGCCGACGAAAACATTGTCCGGCCTTGCGGATATTCACGGGCTGGATCGGCTGCAAGCCGCGTTGGCGGAAGGCAAGGGCGTATTGCTGCTGACCGGGCACTTTACCCACACGGAACTTGCCGTGCGTTTATTGGGAGAGGCATTGAACAGGAAAGTGCGCGTGGTCGTGCGACGCCACAACAATATTTGCATCGAGCATGCTTTCGAGGAAGCAAGATCGAAAGTATTCGGCGAGAGTATTGAAAAGAAAGACCTGCGTTCCTTGATGAAAGCCTTGCGTGCGGGCGACGCCGTGGTGTATTCGTCCGACCAGAATTTCAATTACCAAAATGCGTTCATTCCGTTTTTCGGAATACCGGCGGCAACCTTGACCGC
>CAZPCE010000041.1:0-14298 GCA_964584915.1 uncultured Arenimonas sp.
TGTTTGCTGCAAAGGGGTTCTCATACTAACTGATATTGAACGTTCTTGGAAAGTGTTTATTTAGAAACAATTACGCTTTGACGAGATTTACTTTCGCAAATCCACGCTTGCCAAGCTGCAACAGCAAGCTTTGACCAATGTGGAAGCTCGTTTCACGATCCTCGACGATCACGCCATCGATCCGCACCGCCCGTTCAACGATTTTTCGATTCGCTTCGGCGCCGGACGGCGCCAATCCTGCAGCGCGCAATAAGGCACCGAGACGAATTCCTTCTTCCGCCACTGTAATATCCTGCTCCACCAAATCGTTCGGCACCGCACCACCTTTCACTACTTCGTTCCAGTGAGTGATGGCAGCATCACCAGCGCCCACGCCATGAAATCGGTCCACCAATTCTTTTGCGAGCTGCACTTTGAAGTCACGCGGATTTTGTCCGGCCGCCACATCGCGCTTCATCTGCTCGATATCCGCCAACGATTTTTCGAACGAAAGCAGCGTAAACCACCGCCACATCAACTCATCGGAGATCGACATGGTCTTGCCGAAAATGTCGTTGGCCGGCTCATTGATGCCGATGTAATTGCCGAGCGACTTGCCCATTTTATTAACGCCGTCGAGACCTTCAAGCAATGGCATGGTCAACACGATTTGTGGCGGCATGCCCGCGTTTTCCTGTAGCGCACGGCCCATCAGCAAATTGAATTTCTGATCGGTACCGCCCAACTCGACATCCGCTTTCAAAGCAACCGAGTCGTAACCCTGCACCAGCGGATACAAAAACTCGTGAATGGCGATCGGTTGCTGGCCGGTAAAGCGCTTGTTGAAATCATCGCGTTCCAGCATGCGCGCCACCGTATGTTGTGCCGCGAGCTTGATCATGTCGGCAGCGCTCATGTTGCCGAACCATTCCGAATTGAAACGTACTTCGGTTTTTTCCTTATCGAGCACTTTGAAAACCTGATCGGCATAGGTTTGTGCGTTTGCGAGCACGTCTTCGCGCGTCAACGGTTTGCGGGTAACGTTCTTGCCGGTCGGGTCACCAATCATGCCGGTGAAGTCACCAATAAGGAAAATGACGGTATGCCCCAAATCCTGGAATTGGCGCATTTTGTTCAAAAGCACCGTATGGCCGATATGCAAATCCGGCGCGGTTGGATCAAAACCGGCCTTGATCCTTAACGGGCGGCCGAGCTTCAAACGGGCTTCCAGCTCTTCGATTTTGAGTATTTCTTCTGCGCCTCGACCGATCAGGGCAAGGCTTTCTGGGATAGTTGTCATAATTTCTGGCTCTGGGCCACTGCAAAGTGGCTATTGAATCACGAACTCGAATGAGGCCGCGAAGTTAAGTTAAAGTTAAACCTTTATGAACAAAAAATCCAGTAATTACAAGGGTTTGACGCAGGGTTTTCATCTTGGTTATCTTTAGCCCTCATTAAGCCTTGGCCGGTTTCGCCAACGGAGTTCGTTTTGCCTCATCCGAAAATTCAAGGCGCGTTATCGCGCTGGACTCACGAGCATTGGTTTCTGGCCGGCGTCTTCAGCGTTGTCGGGACGATGGTAATCGCCATCGCACCTGGGATGGCCAATGCGATGCGCGAACCCGCCACTGTGCTGCAGGAAGAAAACGTTTCACTGATCCTGCCCAAGGCAAGGGAACCGCAAAGCGCCGACGCCGGCAGCGGCTGGCACTATGTTCTGGTGAAAAAAGGCCAGACCCTCACCCACGTGTTCAAGGAACAGAATCTGCCTTTGAAGGCCATGCGCCAGATGATGGTATCGCCTGGCGCCCGCAAGGACATGTCGAAAATCGGTCCAGGCAAGGAATTGGCGTTCGAACTGAACGCAAAAGGCGAGTTGATGACGCTGGCCTTTGACCGCGACGAAGGCACGCGCATTGAATTGGCACTCGAAGACGGCAAGGTCAAGGAAAACATCATTCAACGCGAGGTCGACCAGGAAGTCGCGATCGCATCGGGCGTGATCAAGAAATCCTTTTCCTACGACGCCAAACAAGCCGGCCTGACGACGTCGTCGATCAACAAGCTGGCGGACGTATTCAAATACGACATCGACTTCGTCGAAGACCTGAATGATGGCGACACTTTCCACGTCGTTTACGAAGACCAGTGGCGCGAAGGCCAGCGCATGCGCAACGGCGCCGTATTGGCCGCACGCATTGTTACCCGCGGAAAAACTTTCACCGCATACCGATTTACGAAAAACGGCGAAGCGCAATATTTCGATCAAAACGGCCAGCCGCTGAAAAAAGTGTTGATGCGGATTCCGATTGAATTCGGTCGTTTGTCTTCCACATTCGGCATGCGCAACCATCCGGTACTGGGGCGCATGCGCATGCACAAAGGCGTCGACTACGCTGCACGCACCGGCACGCCGATCATGGCGGCGGGCGACGGCCGCGTCAGTTTCGTCGGCTGGAAAAACGGTTATGGCCGCGCCGTCGTAATCGATCACGGCCAGGGTCGCAGCACCCTGTACGGCCACATGTCGGCTTTCGGCAAATACAAAATGGGCCAGCATGTGAACCAGGGCGTCACGATTGGCTACGTGGGCGCTTCCGGTTTGGCGACCGGCCCGCATTTGCACTACGAATTCATGGTGAACCACACGCAGGTGAATCCGCTGAAAGTGACCATGCCGAAACCACAACCCTTGTCGGGACCCCAATTGGCATCCTTCAAGGCAACCATTGCGCCCTCCATTGCAAAAATGGACAGCATGGAACGTGGACTGCAGTTTGCAAAACGTTAAACTCCGCAAATGAATAATGAAAACTCCAAAACGCCCACTTTCGACAGTGGGCTTTTTATTGGCTTGATGTCGGGCACCAGCCTCGATGGCGTCGATGCCGTTGTATTGCGCTTTGAACCCACTACAAAAGTCGAGTTCGCCCGCACTTACGATTTGCCGGAAGCCTTGGTAAAAAAACTACTGGCCTTATCGCAAACCGATGTATCGATTCACCTGGATGACGTTGGCCGGCTCGACAGCGAGCTTGGGCAATGCTTTGCCAATATCGTGTCGCAATGCCTGCAGGATGCGGGTATCCATGCCGATGCAATTACCGCGATCGGTTCGCACGGGCAGACGTTGCGCCACGCACCGCATGGCGAACATCCATTCACGATGCAACTGGGCGATGCCAATATCATCGCGGAACAATGCGGTATCGATACCGTCGCCGATTTCAGGCGGCGCGATGTCGCCGCCGGCGGTCAGGGCGCTCCGTTGGTGCCCGCATTTCATGCGGCGGTATTTTCCGATCCGGACGAAGAGCGCGCGATATTGAATATCGGCGGGATTGCCAATCTGACCTTGTTGCATCGGGATGGCCGTGTTCGCGGTTTCGATACTGGCCCGGGCAATGGCATGATGGATGCCTGGTGCCGCCGGCAGCTCGGAAAAAATTATGATGCCAACGGCGAATTTGCGGCCGCGGGCAAGGTAAACGCGGAACTGCTGGAACGTTGCATAAGCGATTCCTGGTTTAACAAACCGCCGCCCAAATCCACCGGCCGCGACCAATTCAATCTGGACTGGCTGCAAACGAAAATGCAGGGAATGAATCTTCCGCCGGCGGATGTTATGGCCACACTCGCCGCACTGACGGCTGGCACCATTGCGATTGCGCTAAAGGCCGAAATGCCGGCTTGCAGGCGGGTTTTAGTTTGCGGGGGCGGCAGCCACAATCCGGTCTTGATGCAACATTTACGTGAATTGCTTGCAACCGTGCATATCGAAACAACCGCCGAGCACGGCTTGCATCCGGATTATGTCGAAGCCGCGGCGTTTGCCTGGCTTGCAAGGGAAACCCTGGCCAAGCGTCCCGGTAATTTACCGGCCGTTACCGGCGCGAAAGGCTTGCGCGTGCTTGGCGTGGTGTATCCGAAATAGCGGGTCGGTTTTTGGCCCGACCTGCGCGATTCAATTATTGCCGTCTTTGTTGACCATGTAGGAAGGCGCATCGTCCGGCAATTCGCTAAACGAACTCATCGCTTCCATGAAAGCACGCGACTCTTCTTCATTCCATGCGCCATTCAAACGCGCGATGTCGCCCGGTATCGGAGCCGGATCCGGCTCAGCCAAACCCAAGGCCTGTTTGACCAGATGCAGCAGGACATCATTCAGTGGCCAGCCTTTCTGACGGGCGAGTTCCTTCACGCGATTCGCGACGCGGTCATCAATATCACGGAGAAGAAAGTCGGCCACAAGGATTTGCTGGTGATTGGGGGGAGTCCAGATTAACTCTAGTTAGCAGCCAAAGGAATACCAATGATGCCTCGAATACAACCACGGTTATGAAAATGAACAGCCAAACGGCAATCGGACACCTCGGAAAGTTGACTACTGCCACGCAATCAACATTAACTCGTTGCGTTTTGAAAAGTCAGGCGGGTTTAGGCGACCGCCTGGCTAGCAGAAGGCAGGCAAGGAATGCAGGAATGCCAATCAATGCCGTTCCAATAAAAAATGTGGAGTATGCGTGCATTAACGTACTGTCAATCTGAAAATACTCCACCGCAACCCCTGAGAAACCTTTTAATAATTTTCCCAATAACGCATAAAAAGAGCTAAGCAGTGCATATTGCGTGGCGGTATATCCGATATTGGTCAGACTCGACATATAGGCAACTAGTGCAGTTCCGGCAAAGCCGGTAGCAAAATTATCAATCACCATCACAACACTAAACGCAGTTCCGTCAGCTCCGGCATGGGCGAGATATGCAAAACCAAGATTGGATGCAGGACCTAGAATAGCCCCGACCAATAAAGTGGTGACAAAACCGAATCGCATTGCAAATAGCCCGCCGGCTGCCACGCCTGCAACCGATGCAATTAACCCAATCGATCCGCGAACTTCGCCTACAAAGGTTTTGCTGATGCCAAGATCGGCATAAAAGGGGTTGGCCATTGGCCCCATTACAAAATCCGGCAAGCGATACAAACTAATCGCTGCCAGCATCAAAAATGCCCATTGGCCATGCTGCTTAAAAAAGGCAATGAACGGACCCGCGACAGCATCAAAAAAGCCTCTCGGTGACCAAAATGGATTAATACCAATAATTTCAGCAGCAGCCATAGGCTCACGAGCAAAATATGCTGCGAGCATTCCCACTCCCATCAAAACACCCATCAGTTGGTAAGACAACGACCAGCCAATATGCGTGGCAAGAATAAGAATTAATGCATCGGTTATCAGCAAAGCAGCGCGATAACCAAGCTGGTACGCCGCCGCAAGCAAAGCCATTTCTTCGGTGCTTTCAGCGCTCTCGATGCGCCAGGCGTCAATCACGATATCTTGAGTTGATGAGGCAAATGCGGCAACTAGTGCGAGTGAGCCAAAGGCAATCAATCCGCCTTCCGGCTTCAAAACCGCCATTGCGACAAGCGCCACTGCAACGACAATTTGCGACAACATCATCCATCCACGCCGTCTGCCTAAAAATCGCCCAAGTATTGGCGCGTTACAGCGATCGATAATTGGTGCCCATAAAAATTTCATGGAGTAGGCAATACCCACCCATGATAGAAAACCAATCGTGGAAAGTTCAATGCCGCCTTCTCTTAACCAAAAACCCAGCGTGTTTCCGACCAGCATGAATGGAATGCCGGCAGAAAAACCTAGCATCAGCATCACGGCCACCTTGGGCCGTGAAAGTGATCGCAACACATCGCGCCAACCTGTTTTTCCCTTTACTGGGGACTCACTCATAAATATTCCACCACATAAGGCGCATGATCCGAAAACCGTGGCTCGGGAAAAATTTCGCAATGCTTCAGGCGATCTCTCAGGCCCGGGCTGACTACCTGGTAGTCAATTCGCCAACCAACATTCTTCGCGCGAGCAGCGCCGCGCTGGCTCCACCAGGTATAGTCCTGGCCTTCCGGTTTGAGATGGCGGTAACTATCCACCCAGCCGTGTTGTTCGAACAGCTTGCTCAGCCAGGCACGTTCGTCGGGCAGGTAGCCGGAATTTTTTTCGTTGGATTTCGCGTTTTTTATGTCTTTCGGCGTATGCGCAATATTCCAGTCGCCGCAAATCACGTAATCCCGGCCATTGGATAACCATTCTTGATAAATCGGCGTTATCCAGTCCATTACCCTGAATTTGAATTGTTGCCGCTCTTCTTTCGAGGACCCCGACGGAAGATAAAGCGAAACGACACTGAGATTTCCGAAGCGGGCTTCGATATAGCGCCCTTCTTCATCAAACTCATCCCAACCCAGACCGGTGCGAACTTCGTCCGGTTTTTTCTTCGAATAAATCGCTACCCCGGAATAACCTTTTTTGGTCGAAGCATCGCGGAAGAAGTTGTGATACCCGTCCGGATGAAACTGGCTGTCATCCAGCTGGTCGCGTTGCGCCTTGGTCTCCTGAAGGCACAGGACGTCGGCATTCTGCTGCGAAAGCCAATCATAAAAACCCTTGGTCGCGGCGGAACGAATGCCGTTGGCGTTGAAGCTGATTATTTTCATGGGCAGTGAGCGGGTAGCGGTGAGCCGTCGGCGGTTCATGGAGTTTAGCAAATGCCCCGACTTCCGCCGCATTGTTGGCGATGATTTATAATCGGCAAATCCCGAAGTTGAACTCCGCTCACCGCCCATCTACCACGGCTGACCCGCATGCAAATCCACCAACGCGAATTTCTGGAACTGGCGATACGAAAACAGGTGCTTCGTTTCGGTGAATTCACTCTGAAGTCTGGCCGGACCAGTCCGTATTTTTTCAATGCCGGTTTGTTCGATTCGGGCAGCGCGCTTGCCAAACTCGGCGACTGTTATGCCGCCGCCCTGCAGGCGCATGCATTCGAATTTGACATGTTGTTTGGCCCGGCCTACAAGGGCATCCCGCTAGCCACCAGCCTGGCGATTGCCTTGGCCGCAAAAGGGCGCGATGTCCCCGTTGCCTTCAATCGGAAGGAAGCGAAAACCCACGGTGAAGGCGGCAGCTTGATGGGCGCCAAATTGCAGGGCCGCGTGTTGATTATCGATGACGTCATTACCGCCGGTACCGCGATCCGGGAATCGATAGAGATCATCAGGCAGGCAGGTGCCGAGCCGTGCGGCATGCTGATTGCACTGGACAGGCAGGAACGTGGCCAGGCCGGCGTACGCTCGGCCGCTCAGGAAGTCACGGCCGAATTCGGCCTGCCGGTTCTGGCGATTGCCGGGCTGGCCGAATTGCTGCAGATGACTGAAGAAAATTCGCAGCTGCAAGCTTACAAACAAGCGCTAGTGGCGTATCGTTCGCAATATGGAAGTGAAGCTTAAGGAATCGACATGAATACCCGCTCTCTACTCGCATTCGCGATTGTTGCCGGACTTTTGGCCGGTGGCTTGAACGCACAGCAAACGGAAAAGAAAAAACTGTACCGCTGGGTCGACAAGGACGGCAAAGTGCAAATCAGCGACCAATTGCCTCCCGAAGCCGTCAACCAGGCACGGAAGGAAATCAATTCCAAGGGACAAAGCGTTGGTACGGTGGACCGTGCATTGACCGATGCGGAACGCGCAGCGCAATCGCAACAGAAAGAGGCGGACGCGGAAGCACAGAAAATCGCCGACCAGCAAAAGCGCGTCGAAGACGCGATGCTGATCAACTATGCCACCGAGGATGATTTGCGCCGCACTTACAAGGAACGCATTGATCTGCTGCAGCAAACCATCGAATCCACCGATATCAGCATCAAAAGCATCCGGGGCAGCTTGACCGGCATGTTGGCACAGGCATCCGAATCGGAATTGGCAAAACGCCCGGTGGACCCGGCACGTGCGAAACAAATCCAGGAGATGCACAACGAGCTACTGAAGCAGCAGGCCGCACAAGTATCGAGCCATAACGATGTCAAGACCATGGAAACCGAGTATGCCGCCGTACTTGCCCGTTATCGCGAGTTGCGCAGCTCGGGAACGACACCGGCACCAGGCGCAACGCCCGGTGCCGCGCCCGCCCCGGCGACAGCGGCCCCGACAACTCAGGCACCTGCGCAATGACACGCCATTGCTGATCGGCATCGAATGATCTTCCACAAAAAACGCGGCCTAGGCCGCGTTTTTTGCAGGTCCGGTTCCCATGGTCTAGAACGGCAGGCTCAAGCTGGAATCCACCGTAAGAAGTTGTTGGCGGAAAGCCGCCCTGATGCGCGCCAACGACTCGGCGTCCTTGGCATCGAATCGCAACACGAGCACCGGCGTCGTGTTGGAAGCACGAACCAGACCCCATCCATCCGGCCAATCTGCACGCATGCCGTCAATCGTGGAAATTCGTGCGCCTTCAAATCTTGCCTGTGCGACAAATTTTTCAATAAAGGTATATTGCTCCCCTTCGGCAACCGGAACCTTGATTTCCGGTGTAGATACGCTCTTGGGCAACGCCGCAAACACGTCGTCGGCCTCTTCGGGGCTGGCGGCCAGGATTTCCAGCAAACGCGCTGCCGCATACAGCCCATCATCGAAACCGTACCAGCGCTCGCGGAAGAAGAAGTGGCCGCTCATTTCGCCAGCAAGCTCGGCTTCGGTTTCCTTCATCTTGCTCTTGATCAGTGAATGGCCCGTCTTCCACATCAGCGGGCTACCGCCGTAGCGCAGAATATGCGTCGGCAACAAATTGGTGCATTTGACGTCGTAAATGATGCAGGCGCCGGGATTGCGCTCGAGCACATCGGCGGCAAACAGCATCAGCAATTTGTCGGGATAAATCATCTCGCCCGAACGCGTAACCACGCCCAGGCGGTCGCCATCGCCATCGAGCGCCAAACCGATATCGGCACCGGTACGCTGCACTACCTGTATCAACGACACCAGATTGTCCGGATCGCTTGGATCGGGATGGTGGTGCGGGAAGGTGCCATCGATATCGCAGAACAGGGGTTCCACTTCGGCACCGATCGCTTCGAGCAGTCGCGGCGCAATCTCACCTGCGGCACCGCTGCCACAATCGATTACCACGCGCAATTTGCGTTCGATCTGGATATCGCTGCTGATCCGCTGGATGTAGTCATCGGAAATATCGCGCGGCATGACCGAACCGGTGGAATCGCTGCGATGCAGTTTGTTTTCCGAAATGCGGGCGTAGAGCATTTGGATGGCGTCGCCGGACAGGGTTTCACCATCCACGACTATCTTGAAACCGTTGTAATTGGCTGGATTGTGGCTGCCGGTAATGGAAATGCCGGTGCCGGTGCGTAGATGGAAAGTACCGAAGTAAACCACCGGCGTAGGAACAAGTCCGAGGTCGATAACATCGCGGCCCGCCAGGCGCAAACCGTCGATCAGGGCTTGCGACAATTCCGGCGAGGACAAGCGTCCGTCACGGCCGACCACGATACTGCGAATGTTTTTTTCATGCATCAGGCTACCGACCGCATGCCCGATCAATTTTGCAATCGAGGCATCCAGCGTTTCACCCATCACGCCGCGAATATCGTAGGCGCGGAAAATATTCCTGTTCACCAGGATTTTGGCCACCGCAACGCGCTCTTCCGTCGGGCGGACGAATACCGGTTTCTCGTCCGGCTTCATTACGTTGCCGGCTTCCTGCAATTGCCCGAGGGTCTGCTCTTCCACTTCTTCGACAACGGCCACTTTCCTGCCTTTCATCAGCCTGGGCAGGAACAGCACTACCAGGCCGATCACGAAGAGAATCAATCCGACAATGGCTTCGCCTATGCCTTTCATGCCGCCCAAACCTTCAGGGGCGTCGGGTGCGACGGCAATCAATTTCATCGGCGTCCCGGTAATTTCAACAGCGCCGATATCGATGGCGCTCCGGAGGTTTTCGATATCGCCATCTTCGGCGACATCGTGGCGTCCTTGTCGCAGGCTGACATAGGCGCCCTTCGGTGCGGCACCGGCGATGGGTGCCACGAGGTCTTTCAGCGGAAGCCTTACATAGGCGACCGACAACAATTGCCCCTGCTCGTCATTGACAGGAGTCGCAAGCGCAATGCGCGGACTGCCGTTGTCAACGGCGATCGCCAGATAAGTGGCCTTCTTATCGAGCGCGGTTTCTATCACTCCCAACTTGCCGAAACCGAAAGCCTGCGGATCGTCATAGGCGGCTTTTAAATCGGGCGGATAAAAATCGACCTGCTCGACTTCCGGCCAACCTTCGGACACGATGGTTCTTGCCGCTGCAATATCGCCACGCTTGAGCGCCGCAATCAGCGTGTTGCGCTCGCGGCTGACATTGAGCTTGTCGATCGCGCGTTTTACGACCGGATTTACCTGTTGCAGCACTTGGCCGCGCTTGACTTCGACCGTCTCGGTCAAACGCTGGTCGGAATAGACGGTGAAGCCTTTCCAAAGCAGCCATAGCGCCAACACGGTGCACAAAACAGTCACCAAGGGTCGCCAGCCTCCTGCTTTCAAGGCATTCAAATCGATTGAAGGTTTTTTCATACATTTCCCCTGAGCTGAAACATCACCGCACGCTCCCTGCATTTAAAGCATGCAAATCGATCCGCGATTCCCTGACATCATTCCATTCCAAACATCACCGCACACCCGTGTGGCCAAAGCCGCCATCACCGCGCGCGCTTTGTTCGAATTCATGCACGTGTTTGAATCGGGCACGCGCAATCGGCAGCAACACCAATTGTGCAATACGATCGCCCGGTTGAATAGTAAAAGCCGTGACTCCGCGGTTCCAGGTACTGACCATCAAGGGGCCCTGGTAATCGGCGTCAATCAGACCGACCAAATTTCCAAGCACGATGCCGTTCTTGTGGCCCAGACCTGAACGCGGCAACAAAATCGCGCACAGATTCGGATCACCGATGTGGATGGCCATGCCGGTCGGAATCAGTTGCGCCTCGCCGGGCTGCAGCGTAATCGGCTGGTCGCACAGCGCACGCATGTCCATGCCGGCCGAACTGGCGGTTGCATAATCGGGTATTGGAAATTCGCTGCCTAAACGCGGATCCAGAATTTTCAGTTCGATCTCGCAGTTCAAGACTTCTGCTCCAGTTGTTTCGCGATGATTCGCAGCAACGCGGCTGCCACCTGGTACTTGCTGTCCTTGCCGATATCGAACCGTTCCGTTTTGGAAAAAACCGTCAACGCATTATCTTCGCTCTCGAATCCTATTCCGGCGCCGGCCACATGATTGGCCGCGATCAGGTCCAGATTTTTTCTTTCCAGTTTTCCGCGTGCGTAGTGTTCTACCTGCTCGGTTTCGGCGGCAAAGCCGACCACGCATTTCGGCCTTTGCGAATGAGCGGCTACTTCCGAAAGGATATCCGCCGTCGGGACAAGATCAAGATCGAGACAGCCCTGTGTTTTCTTGATTTTCTGGGCGGCCTTGTTGGTCGGCGTGAAATCCGCAACGGCGGCGGCGCCGATATAGACATCTTTGCCGGCCAAAACATCCAGCACCGCAGTACGCATCTGCGCTGCATTGCGAACATCGGTGCGACTGACGTTGAATGGCGTACACAAACTGACCGGACCGGCAATCAATGTGACCTCCGCACCCATCGCGCGCGCGGCGGCGGCCAATGCGAAACCCATTTTTCCACTGCTTCTGTTGCCGATAAAACGTACCGGATCGATATCCTCGAAAGTGGGGCCGGCGGTAATCAGGATTTTTTTACCGGCAAGAATTTGCGGAAGGCTTTGCGCCACCAGTGCATCGATAATTTCCTGCGGTTCGCTCATGCGGCCTGCACCGAATTCGCCGCAGGCCTGCTCGCCTTCCGCGGGCCCCACGAATTGCAGGCCACGCTGCTTCAGCACCGAAACGTTCGCCTGCGTGGCGGCATTCGCCCACATCAACCGATTCATCGCGGGCGCACAGGTAATGGGCGCGTCACTTGCGAGGCAAACGGTACTCAGCAGGTCGTCAGCATTGCCCTGCACGAGGCGCGCGATGGAGTTCGCACTCGCCGGCGCGATCAAGATCCGCGTTGCCCAGCGGGCCAGTTCGATATGGCTCATCGCGGCTTCTGCGGCTTCATCCCACAAGCTGGTGCGAACCGGAAACCCCGACAAGGCCTGAAAAGTGGTGGCGCCGATAAAATGCTGTGCGCTTTGCGTCATTACAACCCGGACTTCGGCACCCTGGTCTCGCAGGCGCCTGAGCAAATCGGCGGATTTGTAGGCGGCGATTCCGCCGCACACGCCCAGTAAAATTTTTTGACCTGCTAATGCACTCACGTAAGGGTTTTCCGACACGGCTGTGAGCCATTAGCTTACCCGATTTACGGGCTTTTCCGGATGGCTGGCGAAAACCCACTTCAGTATATTCCCGTCATGCATATTCGAGACTGGCCCCTGCACGAACGACCTCGCGAAAAATTATTGGCGCGCGGTCCGCAGGTTTTATCCGATGCCGAACTTCTTGCCATCTTCCTTGGCTCCGGTCAGCGCGGACAATCGGCGGTGGATACCGGACGCCATTTACTCAACGGGAATAACGGCCTGCGCGGCTTGCTGGACCTGCCTGCCAACGAGTTGTCGAAACTGAAAGGTCTGGGGCCGGCACGGGCATGCGCGCTGGTGGCTTCCCTCGAACTGGGCACCCGTCACCTGGCCTTGCGGCTGGAACGGGGCGAGGCCCTTACCGATCCCCGCAAGGCCGGCGATTATTTTGCGAGACGCTTGCGTTCACTGCAGCACGAAGTCTTTGCCTGCCTGTTCCTCGACAACCAACACCAGCTTCTTGCGTATGAAGAACTGTTCAACGGCAGCCTGGACGGCGCCGAAGTGCATCCCCGCGAGGTACTCAAAACCTGCCTTAAACACAATGCGGCCGCGGTGATCTTTGGCCACAACCATCCCAGCGGCAATCCCCAGCCTAGCGCAGCCGACCGGGCGGTCACCGCCAGACTGAAGCAGGCCTTGGCGTTGCTGGACATTCGCTGCTTGGACCATTTCATTATCGGTGACGGCCAGCCGACCTCGATGGCGGAACTGGGTTTGCTTTGAATGTCTGGTTCTTGCGGGCATTTACGTATAAGTTATACCGGCGATAAGCCGTCGCGCTATGAGCCACCCGTGATCCTAGGTTACGCCACGCTGTATCAAGCCGATGCGAGTGAGTCCGCGCTGCCTGACGCGAAGGCCGCCCGCCGCCTGCTGACCGAGCGGCGACCGGACATCATCACACGGCTGGAAGCACGCATCTTGAGCGTGGCCAGCGGCAAGGACACCGGTAAATATCTGGACGCTGCGCTGCTGGGTACTGCCCGTTTGGGTTTGCGGCACGGCAGTTTCGGCAGCGACTTTCATCATTATCACAACGAAGACCATGTGCTGGATCTGGCCGAGCGCCGCTTGGGCCGGATGATCGAGCAATGCGGCCTGGATGCCATGCTGCCGGAAGACTGGCTGGCTTTGGTGCTGTTTTCCGCTTGCCATGATTTACGCCAGCGCGAAACCAAAGACGCGCCTGGCCCGGTCGGAGGCAACGAGGCTTCGAGCATTTCCGAAACATTCCGCATTCTCGATGCCTGCGGCTTTGATCGAACCACGGATCGCCACGTCTACATCGCGATGGAGCTGATGATTGCGGGCAGCACGTTCGACCCCAGGCTTAGTGAGGCCAGTCCGGATACCGCCAACCTGACCGGCGGCGCATTGGCACGCAGTCTTGGGTTATGGCTGGATGGCGTTAAACCGGTCTGGCGCGAAGACCAGGACGCCAGACGTGGCGAGCGACTGGGACGCATGGCGGCAGATATCGATACCGCCAACGTCGGCGAAGCCTTCAATTTACTGGGGCGTTCGGCCCTGCAGTTGGCCGAAGAGCAGTTGATGCGCCGGAAACTGAGCCCGGAGCAGCCCGAGTCGGCCCAGCAGGCATTGAATTTCCTTTCCTATGGCCAGCACCATTACTTTTTCGATTTGCACCGTTTTTCCAGTCGCGAGGCAGAACGGGTATTCGGCCCGCAAAAATTGGCCAATAGCGAGAAAGTCCGCAGTACCAGCGCGGCATTGACCGCCCATTTTGAAAAATCCCCCGCTGCCAACGGACGTGCGGTGATGGATGCTTTTGCCGTTTTGTGCGCGGCTTCTTGACAAAAAAAAGCCGATCCACAAGGAATCGGCGTGCTCTAGACCCGGGGAATGGGTGCTGAAAAGATAGGATGTCTAAAATCCTTCAAAATAGAATAAAGCGTAAACATGACAGGCCAATGACAGCGCAAGCAGCCCTGCAACCGCTACAATATGCGGTTATTCCCTCAAAAGATTGATGCAGTGAAAGACCATCTCCGCGAACTCGTCGCCCAAGCCATATTGGATTTACGTCGCCACGGCAAATTGCCGCAAGACGTGCC
>CAZPCE010000042.1:0-823 GCA_964584915.1 uncultured Arenimonas sp.
CAAAGCATCACTACCTATTGCGAGCAAACCGATGTCACTGCCGGGACTTGCCCGATTGTCGGTTTGGCGATTTCCAGCAATGGCCCGCGTATCGATGTCAGCGATATCACCACGTATACCTATTATCAAACCGATGATGCGACCTGTGCGACAGCGCCGACGACTTGCCCGCATCGCAAAGGCGATTTGTGGAAAGTGACCAATGCCTTGAACCAGGTGACTGAATACACGTCGTACGATGGTGCAGGGCGCGCATTGCAGATGAAAGACGCCAATAACGTCATTACTGATATGGAATATCAGGCCCGCGGCTGGCTCACGGCGCGTAAAGTGCGCGGTACCGACAACCTGACAGAAGCCGATGATGCGATTACCCGCATGGAATACGATGCTGCGGGCCAAGTCAGCAAGGTAATTCAGGCCGATGGCGATTTTGTCGACTTTACCTACGATGCTGCGCACCGCCTGACCAAAATCAGCGATGCCTTGAATAACAGCATTACTTACGCGCTGGATAACACCGGCAATCGCACTGCCGAGACGACCAAAGATCCAGGTAATACCGTCAAGCGTAGTTTGAGCCGCGTGTACGACACACTGGGCCGTTTGCAGGCGAGCAGAAATGCCGCCAGCACCGCGCTGGCGACGTTTACCTACGATGCCAATGACAATCTCAACACGACCACCGATGGTTTGAGCCGCGTTACCGATCAGGATGTCGATCCGTTGAATCGCCTGATCAAGACCATTCAAGATCAGGGTGCAGGCAAAATCAATGCCACTACCCAGTTTGAATACGATGCTCGCGATAATCTGATCAAAG
>CAZPCE010000042.1:833-14110 GCA_964584915.1 uncultured Arenimonas sp.
AAGTATTAAATCTTTTGTTTCATCTATATCTAAAGTCTCAATACCATTTACACCTATGATGGCTTGAATAACTTGACGGGCTTGTCCAGTCCGGATACCGGCGTCACGGCTTACTCCTACGATGAAGCCGGTAATCGTAAAACCCAAACGGATGCGCGTAGTAAAACCAGTACCTATGCCTACGATGTTGCCAATCGCCTAACCAGCGTCAGCGTGCCTACCTCAGCGCAAAACGTCTATTTTGACTACGATGCCACACAGGCGGATTGCCAAGTCGGCGAAACCTTCACTGCGGGTCGTCTGGCACGTATTCGTGACGAGTCCGGCAGTACCCGTTATTGCTATAACCGTCTGGGTCAGCCGGTCCGTAAAGTACAAAGCATTACCAGTGGTCCGAATCTCACGTTGGGTAGTACTTACAACGCAGCCAATCGCACGATTGCCATGACTTATCCCAGTGGCGCGATTGTGACCTACCTGCGCAATGCCAAAGGCCAGATCACGGGTGTCTCTGCAAAACCGACAGCCGCAGCCGCCCAGGTGACGATGGTCAGCAATGTCACCTACTTGCCGTTTGGTCCATTGAATACGCTGACTTTCGGCAATGGTCGTGTACTGACCAAGGCCTATGATCAAAATTACAACATTGACAAAGTGAGCGATAACAGTACGACCGGCTTGAGCGAAGACAGTACCGTGAACGTGATGGGCAATATCACTGCGATTACTGAACGGACCAACGCTACTGCTAATGCCACGCGTCAGTTCACCTACGACAACCTGGACCGTTTGCTCAGCCTGAAGAACGGTGCCACTAATGTACAAAGTTTCACCTACGATGCCACCGGCAATCGTTTGAGCAAAACGCTTGCCACGACCTTGACGACAAGTACGTATCCTAGTGGCAGTCATCGTCTGACCAATGACGGTACTAACGCCAGAACCTACGATGCCAATGGCAATACTGCCACGCTGGCAGCTAAAGGCTTTGTCTACGACGACCGCAACCGCCTACGCGATTACAAAAACAGTGGCAGCACTGTTACCCGTACCTACCGCTACAACGGTAAGGGCGAACGGGTCAGTAAAGTGCAATCGGCGGGTAATGCGAACAATCGATATTACTTCTACGATGAAGCGGGCCATCTGTTAGGCGAATACCTCGCCAACGGCACCCGCGTACAGGAATACGTGTGGCTGGATGATCAACTCGTTGCGGTGTTATCTGATCACGATGCCAGTACATATCAGTTTGTAGAAACCGACCATTTGGGTACCCCGCGTGTCGTAATTCATCCGGTGGAGAACAATATTGTTTGGCGTTGGAATATCACCAACACTGCATTCGGTGAACATGCTGCAACCAACAACCCCGATGCGGATTCGGTGACGTATACGTTTAATTTGAGGTATCCGGGGCAGTACACTGACAGTGAAAGCGGCTTGTCGAATAACTACTTCCGTGATTATGAGCCGGGCACGGGACGCTATTTGGAGAGTGATCCGATTGGGTTAAAAGGTGGTATAGGTACATTTGGGTATGTGGGTGGGAATCCGCTTAGTCGAGTTGATCCTTTTGGATTGGTTCATTGGTCAGGTGAAATGTACTCGTTTGAATTTGGTGCCGTTGGTGCAGCTGGCGTATACAATTTCGATTTAAAGTCAGATTGCATTGATGGCTACTACGCATATGTTCATGTGTATGCTTTTGGAGGAGGCTTAGGAGGTGGTGTAAAAGGTTCACTTCCTGTTTCGGCCGGGCCTGTGGACTTTGAAGACGGCAATCCAAATATCGATCCTAATGTATTCACTGGAACGTTTCGAATCTTTAGCTTTGGTGCAGGTGCTATTCTCGGCGGCGACGTCGCATATATTCAGTTGGGTGATGCTATTTCCGTGCCAGACCCTGGAGTAGCGATTTCTGTTGGTATTTCAGCTGTCGCAATTGTGGGAAGCTCACGCGTATACTTGGGCCCACCAGAAATAAAGCCCTGTCAATGTGAAGGAAAATAGATTGCGAGTTGCATTGGGTGGGTACAAAAAGTAATCGTCACTCGCCTCACATCTCGGGTATCACTTATGCGGTTAGAGTTTATTAGTCATCTAAAGCTAAAGTCCGCAATATTTTTACTTGTAACGTGGAATTTACTCCTTGGCGTGCCTTTGTTGGCACGCCATGAAGCGGTAGAAGATATCTTCATTGTCATTGCGACGACGTTGTTTGCTTCATGTGCATTGTTCGTGCGTGTCAACGATAAACTGATTGTTCGTTTCTATAGAAATGTCACGGAAACGACATTGCGGTCTATTAAAGTTGGGTTGCTTTTCGTGGGAATAATATTATTTCTATTTTCTTTTACTTGCTTGATAGTTATGTGTATTAAATGATAACGACTGTGGATACCCACAATTTGAGACGGGCGATCAAGAGAATTCTTGGTCGCCCGGGAACGCCAGTTTTCTAGTAAGACTTTCGTTTTTGTTTTTCCATCGCCCCCACTTCTTTCTCCCGATACCGGGCAGTGTCGGGAAGAGAAACGCGGTAAGCCGGGCCAAACTTTGTAGGTCGGCCCCGGCCCGACGCCTTTAACAGATTGCGAATTTGCTTAACGCAGGAGATGTCTTGCCGTTTTTTACAAATTGCGATGTTATTTGTTTTGAATTCGATCCGACGTTTCTTAAAGATTGCGATGTCACCGTAAGGCCATAAGGTGCGCCGCCTCATATGGTGCCGCACTGGTCGGCAGTTCGATTATCAACAATCGACCATTAAGCCTTGCCTGAACCAAACCCTATTCTATTTTCCCCAGCTTTAACGCGGTAAGTCGGGCAAAACGCTGTAGGTCGGGCCTCGGCCCGACGCTTTTAACCGATTGCGATGATGTCTAATCCGAGCGATGCATTGGCAAAATTCTGCACGGCTATAAATCTTGACCGCTACTACAAAGGCCATAAGGTGCGTTTCTAACGCAGCAGCGCTTGGCGTTTAGGTTTGCGCGGAATGATAATCATGGGTATCTGATTTTGTGTTCGCGTTGTGTGCCATATCTGGCGAGGTGCGTTTGAAACGTACCCTATGCATGAGCAACGCTGGAAGTACACGAGCGCCCCTCGGTTTCATAGGATGCCGCCCCATGGCGCACGATCTCCATTTCCTAAACTCAGAAGTCGGCTATCAGCAGCCCAACATCAAGCCTCACATCAACCAAAACCCTATTCTAATCCCCCCACCTTTAGTAAAGTCCGGAATTCCAAACTTCACTGAATCCCCTCCATGTCCGATCCCAACAAAGTCACCTGGCGTGACCACCTGCGCTACCGTTTCGAGAACACGCTTTCCAAGGGGCCTATTGCGATCATCGGGTGGTTGGCACTGATCTCGGCGATTATCGTTCTCGTCGCGGCTGCATCCTTGGCTTTGCTGGGCATCGGTGACGACCCGAGCAATCCGGCCAGCCATCTGGATTTCATCGAGGCCGGCTGGCGCAGCCTCATGCGAACACTGGATGCGGGTAATTTGTCTGGCGACGAGGGTTGGTCGTTGCGGTTGCCGATGTTGCTGGTCACGCTCGGCGGTATTTTCATCGTGAGTATGTTGATTGGCACGATTACCTCGGGGCTCGAGTCCCGCCTGGACGAATTGCGCAAGGGTCGTTCGCGGGTGATTGAAAGTAATCACACGCTGATTCTGGGCTGGTCGAGCAAGGTGTTCTCGATCATTGGCGAATTGATCATCGCGAACGAAAACCAGAAGCGGCCGCGTATCGTGATTCTTGCCGATCGCGACAAGGTGGGGATGGATGACGAGATCCGCTCGAAATTTCCCGATACGAAAAACACGCGGGTGATATGCCGCAGCGGCGATCCGCTGGATCTCGACGATCTGGCCGTGGTGAATCCGCATGCAGCGCGTTCGATCGTGGTGCTGGCGCCGGAGAACGACAATCCCGACATCCATGTGATCAAGTCGGTGCTCGCGATCACTAATAATCCGGACCGACGAGAAGATCCGTATCACATCGTGGCCGAAATCCGCGACCAGCGAAATCTGGAAGCGGCTGAACTGGTCGGCGGTGCGGAAGCGGTATTCGTGCAAGGCGATGACCTTATCGCACGCGTAACAGCACAGACGTGCCGGCAATCCGGTCTGAGCGTGGTGTATACCGAGTTGCTGGATTTCGACGGTGCCGAAATTTATTTCGCCGAGGCCGAAGCGCTGGTCGGTAAGAACTATCGCTACGCCTTGTCGGCCTATGAAGATTCCGCATTGATCGGGTTGATGCGTTCCGATGGCGAAGTGTTGATCAATCCGCCGATGACGACCATTTTCAAGCCGGGCGATCAAATCATCGCGATCAGTGAGGACGACGACACGCTGATTCTTTCCGGCAAGCAGCCACCGGCGCCGGAGTTGTCGGCGATCAGTCATGCGGAGGCCGCCGAGGCGAGACCGGAACGCACCTTGATTCTCGGCTTCAACGAAAAAACGCTGACGGTGATCAGTGAGCTCGACAATTACGTTGCGCCGGGCTCCGAAGTGATCGTGATTTGCCGCAAGGACGGCGCGAACGAAGCGCTGAAAACGCTTTCGACGAAACTTACCCGGCAACGGCTGCGGGCTGCCGATGGTGATATCACCAGTCGCGCCATGCTTGCGGCGGTAAAGGCTCCTGAATTCGACCATATCATCGTGATGAGCTACACCCATCTACCTATCCAGGAGGCCGATTCGCAAACGCTGATTTGCCTGCTGCATTTGCGCAATATCGCCGAGGCTGCCGGCAAGGATCTGAATATCGTCAGCGAAATGATGGATTTGCGAAATCGCGAATTGGCACAGGTGGCGCGTGCCGACGATTTCATCGTTAGCGATAAACTGGTCAGCCTGATGCTTTCACAATTATCGGAAAACAAACAGTTGGAAAAAGTATTTGCCCAATTGTTCAGCGCCGACGGTTCGGAAGTTTATATTCGCCCGATGTCGGACTACGTGCGAATCGGCGTTCCGGTGGATTTCCACACCTTGATCGAAGCTGCCGCACAGCGCGGAGAAACCGCGATCGGTTATCGCCAAATCGCATTCAGTAAAGATCCGAAGCAGGGCTACGGCGTGAAGATCAATCCGAACAAATCGGAGAAGGTGAGCTTCGCGGCAGAAGACAGGATTATCGTGTTAGCCGAAGATTGATTGCAGCGCAGCAGATCCGACATTCGCACCTGCTGCAGGAATCCATTTTATTTAGCAGTTTTCACAATTTCCTGCAAAAGCTTGTTCACGCGAATGGCCGTGGAATCTTTGTCGTAGGCGCCAGCGGTAGTGACGACCACAAGGTCCAGGTCGGGAACGATGAAAAGGCGTTGGCCGCCATTACCGAAACCGGCGTGCCACGGAATTTTCTTTCCCTGCCATTCAACAGTGCCTGCCCACCATTGATAGCCATATTTGAAATCGCTGACGCCGGTCACGAACTTCGGCGTCAATGAAGCTTCAATCCAGGCTTCGGGCACGATTTGCCTGTCGTTCCAGCGGCCCTTGTTAAGAACCAATCGGCCGATCTTCGCCAGATCGCGCGGGCGCATCCTCAAGCCGCTGAACGATAGCGGGCGGCCGTGAATATCATTCACCCATTCCCAGTCGTGGATTCCGAGTGGCTGGAATAAATTTTCGTTTGCGTAGTCATCGAACTTTTCATTGCTGTTGCGCGCAATGATGTCGGCCAGCAAGGCGGTGCCGCCACCGTTGTAGTTGAAGACGGTACCGGGTGTCTTGTCGAGTTCGTGCCTGAGCACATAACGCGGAATATCGTCTTTCCACATCAGATCGAACTCATCGTTGAACGTACCTTCGCCTTCATGCCAACGCAGGCCATTGCTCATGTTGAGCAAGTCTTCCAGCGTGATGCGCTTTTTCCCGGGCGTGGCGATATCTTTCAGTTCGGGATAAAAATCGAGTGCCGGCGTTGACATCGGGCCTGTTTTTCCTTGCTGCTGCGCAATTCCGAAAAGCAGGCTGGTCACGCTTTTTCCAATCGAGCGGACATCATGCTTTTCGGTCGGGCCAAAGCTGTGTCGTGCCGATACCAATGCGTAAACGGAACGGTCGTAACCGCCCTGGTAATATTCGGCAACGAGTTTGCCATGCCGTTCGACGATGACGCTGTGTAGGTTGTAAGGGCCGTCCAGGGAGGCTTCAATGGTTTTGTGCAGGGCGTTTGCATCAAAACTGTCGTTCGCTCTTCTGTCTATTGTCCAGCCATCATTCAGTACCGTCGGCATTGGTCCGGTTCGGGGGGAGACTGGGCGCAACACGTAAAACCAGAGAAGAGTCAGTGCGATGGCAAGCCAAAAGAATCGGCGTATTTTCGTACTCGTTCTGCTTGCCATTGCCCGTCCTGATGTATGCATCGCGATGGATACCCAAATATTATAGTCTTGGCTTCTATCTACGAGTCGGTAACTGTCAGGACATCGATGCGAACGTGGCATTGCCACATTCTTCCTCTGGATTTTCATTGACCAAGTTTGGCGTTTCGCACACAGATCGGCGGCCGTGGACGCCGCACCCTGCAAATGCCTGGGCCTGATGATGATTGTTACCCGCGTATGGCCGTCTTCTTCCGATGGAGCCAGAAAAACCCCTTGCATTTAACGTTTTCAGGGAAAATTTTTAGTTCCGATTCAGATAAGGGTGATTTGTGTCGCTTTACGATGAAATAAAGCGAAATTCATAACGCCGCAATAACTGACAAGCGCTCGCTACGGCGCTATTTTGACCCTGCACTCTACGCGATCGTCTAGACCGATTCTCGTTGTGTATATACCAACCTCCGGATTCAGGGCCTGAGGTTGGTATTTTTTTTGCCCGGAGTAAACCCGGAAGCGGTGTTCAATCCTTCATAATGTGTGCTCCATACGCCGTGCTTAACGGGGTGGAATCCCGGATTCACCATTGGCAGGTTCCCGCACATGTCCACTCGCCGACGCTTGTCGCAACTACTTTTGACCAGCCACATCGGCCTGGTGCTCCTGTTTGCCGTGCTCCTGCTGGCAACGGGTGTCGGGACGATCCGCTCGGCCGTAGTCGCCCAAGCGCGAGCCGAAGCGGAACGGGTGACTTCCGATGCGAGGCGGGCACTGCAGGAATGGCAGCGTGAATTGAGCGTGGGTGCCGATCTGCTGGCGGAGCAGCCAACCCTGAGGTTCTACCTGCAACGCGGACAACTCACCAAAGCCCGGAAGTTGGTCAAGAATTTCCACGACACCAGCGATATCGAATACATCCGGGTGCAAATGAATGGCCGGACGATTGCCGAAATCGGTCCGCCGCCGCCGAGCTTCACCACCGGTTTGGTCTTTGACAAGAATCGCAAGGCCTGGCGCGTGATCCAGCGCGGGATACCTTCGTATCCGCAAGCTTCTATCGTGGTGGCTGAAAAACTGGGTGATCGACTGGCCATGCGTCCCGCCAATGAGCTGATTACGGTCGAGCTTCAGCCCCATTTAAGCAACAGAATCGGCAGCAAAAATGCCTGGGTGATCGCGTTGAGTCGGGTTTCGGCTTCGGGCGAGGCGGAAACCTTCGAAAAAATCGGCGCCAGTGCGGCCGTCCGCATCATGAGTTTTCGCGATGAAGACGGCGGTACGGATGCCTTGCTCAGCACCCGCATCGCACAGGATTGGGTGGGGCGTCGATTTGTCGAATGGCTGGCTTCGTTTGGTTTGTCCAGTTTGCTGACTGTCGGCATTGCGCTGGCGCTGGCCATTTTGCTCTCGGCGCGCATATCCAGGCCCTTTGCCCAATTGGCCCGCGATGCCGAACGGCTTGGCAGCGGCGATCTGGATACGCCGGTTCCGTCGCCGGTCACCTTTCTTGCCGAACCGGTGGCCTTGGCCGCAAGCCTGGAGCAAATGCGGCAACAGGTGGGTACGCTCACTGCCACCGAGCGAAACCAGCGTGAAGAACTGGATGCCGTACTCGATGGTGTCGATGAAGGCATTGTCGGTATCGATGCCGACCAGAACATTCACTATGCGAACCGTCAATTTCTGGCGCTGGTGGGCTGCTCCCGGGAAGAAGTTCTCGGCAAACCCATCGAAGCGATATTGATACCGGCCGGCAGCAACAGTGATACGAATACCGCCGTGGGAATCGTGCCGCTGGAGCGTTACACGCCGGCCGGAAAAATGCGTCCACTGACTTTGCGCCGATTGGCGGCTAGCGGAAACCGCCAGGTGCTGGTGGTGCGGGAAGAAAACGCCATCGAAGCCGCCCGCGCCATTCGCGACCGGATTCTGGCCAATCTTTCGCACGAATTCCAGACTCCGTTGTCCGCACAAATCGCCTCGAACGAATTGCTGCGCGATCACCTGCGTTCAAGCTCCGATGCCGTGGCGATCGGTTTGGCGGATGCGCAATATCGCGGCACCATGCGTTTGTCGCAACTGGTCGACAATCTGCTCGACAGCGTTCGTATCGAAAGCGGCGAGATGCGTCTGCGTAGCCAGCCGGTGGATATGGCGTCGGTAATTGCGGATGCGGTGGAGTTGATTCAGCCGCTGATCGACCAACGTGAACAACGCATCGTGCATTCGCTTTCAGCCGGTCCGATGTTGACCGGCGATCCACCACGCCTGTTTTCGGTGATGGTGAATTTGTTGGCAAACGCAAACAAGTTCGCACCGGACCAATCCACGATCTGGGTGGATATGGAATGGTCGCCAGAGCATGTGACGGTCTGGGTGGAAGATGAGGGTGCTGGTTTACTGTCACTACGTTCCAGCAACGATTTGTTTGCCCCGTTCAAGCGGTCGCCGCATGAGGAACCCAGCCAGCGCGGTACCGGCCTGGGATTGGCGATTGTGCATGCCATCGTCGTGGGCCATGGCGGCGAGGTCAAGATTGAATCGGCGGTACATCGCAACGGTGCCCGTATTGGTATCGTGTTGCCGATAGGAGAACAGGCATGAATATTCTGATCGTGGATGACGACGTGGAACTGGTAGGCCTTCTGCGTTTTGCATTGCATGGGGCAGGTTATAAAGTGTTGACCGCTTTCGACGGTGAACAAGCGCTGGTACGCCTGCGCGAGAACAAGCCCGATCTGGTCATTCTGGATGTGAATTTGCCCTTGCTCGACGGTTTTGGCGTGCTGGGCCAATTGCGTAAATTCAGCCAGGTGCCGGTGATGATGCTGACGGTACGCGCCACCGAAGAAGATGAAGTGCAGGGACTGGATCTGGGTGCGGACGACTATCTCAGAAAACCCTTCAGCCCGCGTGCCTTGCTGGCACGGGTACGTTCGCTGCTGCGTCGCGGCAACGAACCGCTGGAAGATTCCGTGCTTTCCTGGGGGCCGCTGGTGCTCGATATCGAACGCAGCGAAGCACAGGTCAACAATGGTCCGGCCATCCGGCTTTCACCGCTGGATTTACGCTTGCTTCGCTTGCTGCTGAGTCATCGCGGGCGACCCGTCGATGCCGATGAATTAATCGGATTCGTCTGGTCGGATCGCGATGCCGCCGATCGCGAATCGCTAAAACAGGTAGTGCACAGATTGAGAAGAAAACTCGCCAATGCCGGCGGCGCTGCCGCCTGGATCGAATATGTGCCGAATGCCGGCTATGCTTTCGTGGCGCCAAATACCTGATCTGTTATTTGCCGGCGACATTTCGCATTTGCGTCGAGTCCGTCAGCCATAAATCCGTTTCGCCCACGCCTTCCAGGTTCTCGCGATGGTTTTGCAGGTTTTCCTTGTTTAGTTCGGCGCCGGCACGCGCTGACTCCGTCATCAGTACATAGTCACGTGATGGCACGTGGTTCTTCAACAGGCGATGAATCAGGATAACGTCTTCGCCCGCCAGCTCTTCGAACTGCCGCACTTGCTTGACCGCAATTTCACCCGAATGCACGAAGGCCTTCAGCGCCAGATTGTCGATATTCGTGCAGGCTTCGCAGGTGCAATGGGCCCGGCTTTCGCGCTGCTTCGCCAAACACTGGTAAAACGCCGGGAAGAAAGCATTGATCTGGGCAAACACGCTTCTTGCCACTGCAGTGTCGCCCAACTTGCATTCTCGATAGAACAGGGCAGCATCGCCTTCCAGCTTGTTCACTTGCAATGGATGTTCGGCAAGATCGATCACGGTCTCCATCAGCTCGGTGATGATTTGTTCGGCATGCAGCAAACTCACCGTACGCTGGGTGATGAAGTTGGTGTAGCCGCTGATATCGAGAATGACCAGATAGGCGTGGATCAGGCGCATGGTGAACCTTGGGTGGGTGCTTGTCGGTAAGAGGCAGGTATCGGTTGAAAGGGTTCGCTGCCCGATCAATCGGTATAGCGTCCACGATGGAAAAATATCTGAACTAACCGGACAATTACCAAAAACCATCAAGGAGAAATAGCAATGGCGCACGACACCACACAGTTCGATCCTTCACTGGACTTGCAATTCGAGCGGATTGTCGATATTTCACCCTCGCTTATCTGGGCCGCGTGGACAACGCCGGAACATATCGTGAATTGGTTTACGCCAAAACCCTGGGAGACCATTGATTGCGAAATCGATCTTCGGCCGGGCGGCATTTTCCGGACCGTCATGCTTTCACCTGAAGGCGAGAAGTTTCCGAACAAGGGGTGCTACCTTGAAATCGTGCCAAACAAAAAACTGGTTTGGACAAATACATTGGAGCCAGGTTATCGACCCGCCAAGCCATCGGGCGGAAAGGCCAGCGTATCGTTCCTGTTCACGGCCGTCGTCAGCATCGAAGCGCATGGCGAAGGAAGCAAATACACTGCAACGCTTATCCACGGCAGCGAGGCAGACTGCAAAACGCATGACGCGATGGGCTTTCAGGATGGCTGGGGCAAGGCATTTGACCAACTCGTCGCCTACATGAAAACAAGATGATCTGATGACGATCTCTAGTCGCGCTTTCGAATCGCTTCCGAAAATTTCCTGTCATCGGCATGCAACTTTGCCTGTTGATTGATTTGATGTGCCGCGCGGAACTCATCGCGCGGCAGTGGTGTGTCAACCAGGTCGAGATCGTAGGCCAATTCGTCCGAGTAGGCAGGTAGCAGGGTTTTATAACTCAATGGAATCCGGCCGGGGGCCATCACATTGATATGTTCGACGATATTGGTGGTGCAGGTATTGGTCAGGGTGTTGTAGAACTCGGGATGTTGCGCTACCTCATTGGTACGTTTCAGCATGGAGACAAATAGCTCGCGTGCCTGTTCGCGCGTGGCACGCATTTTATAAAGATACACCTTGTCATGGCGGTAATTCGCACGCAATCCGATCAGGTCGTGTTCGTCGCCGATGACATAAATCAGTTCGTATTGTCGTAACAGCCCGCCGACCGGAGAAAACGATTCGCCTTTTTCCTTGCGTATTTCGACCGAGATGGCGACGTACTCGCCGTCATCGAAACCGAAGCTCAAAAAAGTATGCGCGGGACCGCGCCAATCAGAAAACGGCTCGACCACGAACCATACCGATTCCAGTTTGCGAACGTCGTAGGTCCGGGTTTCCCAATGCACATCATAGTCCGTGGTTGAACGGTAATTCGCATTGCGTACGTTGCCGATGGTTACCGTGTCGCCCTTGATAACGGCGCTGGCGGTGCGTTCGGTATCAGGCGACCAATTCCGGTCGTTCGAAGGACGCACCAGCACAACGAGCGCCAGATAGCCCAGGACTGCGATCACGAGAATGCGGGTTGCGAGACGGAGAAAGCGCCGGCGCTTCGGGGTAGGGGTTTTCATTCGGCAATGATAACGCGGTAGCTGCTTTCGGGGAGCATACGCCATGGGTCACGATGGCTTACGGCCTATAGGAATCAGGCCTGTCGTTCACCATACTTGCGCAACAGGGATCGACTCAAGATGATAAAGAAAATTTTGTTTGACCCATTCGGCAAGCTCCGTAATGGCTGGTGGTTTCTACTGTTTTTCCTGATTATGGCCGCCATTCTCGGGGCCACGATGCTGGCTGCATGGAGATTCCATTTTGAAGTCGGCATGCCGCTTCAGGCCCTGATCGTCCTGCTTGCTTCATGGATTTGCCAGCGAATGCGAAAACGTCCGCTTGCCGAGCTGCTTGGCAAATTCAATGTGCGCTGGCTCGGACAATTTCTGCTCGGCAATGCGACAGGCGCAGCACTCATGTTATTGCCTGCTTTGTTTCTGTTACTCCTTGACCAGGTTCATTGGCGATGGAATCCTGATGCCCAATCGACTGTTTTGTCGGGGCTGCTTGTTTGCATCAGCGTTGCCTTCGCGGAAGAGCTGCTGTTTCGGGGATTCATATTCCAGAGGTTCATCAACGGACTCGGACAATGGCCGGCCCAATTGCTTCTTGCCGCCTGGTTCCTGCTGACGCATCTGAATAATCCAGGCATGACGGGCAACGTAAAACTGTTGGCCGGGCTGAATATTTTTCTTGCCTCCATCATGTTCGGTTTGGCATTCCTGCGCACCAAAAGTCTTGCCATGCCTATTGGCCTGCATTTCATGGCCAACTGGATGCAGGGCAGCGTGCTGGGTTTCGGCGTGAGCGGCAATAGCGAGCAAGGTTTGCTGATTCCAGGATTCACGGGAGGGCCGACATGGCTGAGCGGCGGGGAATTTGGTCTCGAGGCAAGTATTCCCGGTTTGGTCTGCGTGATCATCACCATCATTGTTCTCTATCGATGGAAACCTTCCACAAATCATGTTTTCGAAACTGCCGAAGTGAAGAATCGCTTCGGATGATTGGCGTGTTGTCCGAACCATGGGCAGGGTCTAGACTGAGACAAGTCGGCCAATACGGGTAAGCGTAATGAGAAAGCAAATAGTGGTTCTGTTCGTTCTGTTTCTGGCATTGGTTATGACCGGTTACACGACGACTTCTTTCGCCAAAACCCGTGCGACCGAACCCGATCTGGTCGGGGCCTGGCATGGCAAGGTGCAATTCAGTACCGGTGTACTGGCGTCCATACAAGATTTGGAATTCATGTATGTTTTCAATGCCGGCGGGACGATGACCGAATCGTCGAATCATGATTCGACTCCTCCGGTTCCGCCAGCTTATGGCGTGTGGAGAAAAACCGGTGCGAGGCAGTACGAAGCCAAATACAAATTCTTCTGGACCAACTCACCGAAAACATTCGAGGAAATTGCCAACGGCGGTGGTTGGCCAGTGGGCGGTAGTGGCGTATTGCTGGAGAAAATTACATTGTCGGGCGACGGGAAATCCTTCACCTCGACGCTCAGCTTCGATGTGCTGGATAACAA
>CAZPCE010000043.1:0-2404 GCA_964584915.1 uncultured Arenimonas sp.
CCATCATCAATTCGATGACCAAGAAAGAACGCCGCAACCCGGCCTTGCTGAACGGCTCGCGTCGCGCACGTATTGCGAAGGGGTCGGGCACCACGCCGGCCGACGTCAACAAGATGCTCAAGCAGTTCCAGCAAATGGAAAGCATGATGAGCAAGCTGGCGGGCGGCGGCATGAAGGGCATGATGCGGGCCATGAAAGGCATGATGGGCGGCGGTGGCTTTCCAGGCGGCGGCGGATTCAGGCGCTGAGCCCTTTAAATGCCCGAAAAAGCCCGGTCAGGGTTTCCACGAAGGCATTTCCCCGCTATAATCTCCGGCTCCCCGGCGGTCTACCGAACAGTTAGCCGCCAATTCACCTCAAGAAAGTAGAGCAAATTACCATGGTCAAGATTCGCCTGGCCCGCGGCGGCGCCAAAAAGCGTCCCTTCTATCACGTTGTTGTGACCGATCAGCGCAATAAGCGCGACGGCCGTTCCATTGAGCGCGTGGGTTATTACAACCCGGTTGCCCAAGGTCAAGAAAAACGCGTTGAACTTAATCTTGAGCGTATCAAGCATTGGGTTTCGCACGGCGCGCAATTGACCGACAAAGTCAGCGTGTTGTTTAAAGAAGCTGGTAAGGCTTCGGCCTAAGCTTTTCGCCATTGAATAATGGCGAGCCCAATGAATAATCCAGAGCGCCGCATCCTCGTAGCTAGGGTGGTCGGCGCTTTTGGCGTTCGTGGCGAAGTGAAATTGCAATCATTCACCGATCCATTGAAGCAAGTGTTGAAGTACCAGCCCTGGATTCTTGTGCATCAGGGCAAGGAAACGGAAGTTGGCGAGATCCGTGCCCGCGAAACCAACAAAGGCCTGACAGTATTTTTCCCCGGTATCGAAGATCGGGATGCCGCCGAAGCAATGACCGGCGCAGAAGTCTGGGTGCCGCGTTCACGTCTCCCGGCCCCGAAAGCCGGTGAATACTACTGGATCGATCTCGAAGGCATGCAGGTGCACAATCTGGAAGGCGTCGATTTCGGAAAGGTTTCGCATTTGTTCAACAACGGCGCGAATGACGTGATGTTTGTCCAGGGCGAACGCGTGCGTTTACTACCGTTCGTGATGGACGATTACATCAAGAGCATCGATTTCGACACTCAAAAAATCATCGTTGACTGGGATGCCGACTTTTAATCGATACGGAAAAAAGCATGCGTATTGATGTCATCACCTTGTTTCCCGATTTCATTGCCCAAAGCGCGGGTATTGGCGTAGTGGGGCGCTCGCAGGAGCGCGAGTTGCTGACAGTCAAAGCCTGGAACCCGCGCGATTACGCTACCGGTAACTATCGTCGGGTCGATGAGCGCCCGTTTGGCGGCGGACCTGGCATGCTGATGTTGAACGAGCCGCTTACCGCATGTCTTGAAACCATTCGCGGTGATTCCGGAATTCCCGCCAAGCTCATCTATCTCAGTCCACAAGGCCGGCCGCTCACCCAGGCCAAGGTCAAAGAATTGGCATCGAGCGAACGTTTGATTTTGCTTTGTGGCCGCTACGAAGGTGTGGACGAGCGTTTTATCGAGCGTCACGTCGATGAAGAAATTTCGATCGGCGATTACGTGTTGTCTGGTGGTGAACTTGCGGCGGCCGTGATCATCGATGCCGTTGGTCGTTTGCAGGATGGCGCCCTGGGGCATGCCGATTCAGCCGCACAGGACAGTTTTGAAGACGGATTGCTGGATTGCCCGCATTACACTCGTTCCGAAGCCTGGGGTACTGAAGGAGTGCCGCCGGTGCTTTTATCCGGCGACCATGCCGCCATTGCCAGATGGCGCCGGCAGCAAAGCCTGGGCCGGACCTGGCTGAGAAGGCCGGAATTGCTGGCTGGCCGCCCATTGAACAAGGCCGATGCGGCCTTATTGGCAGAATTTCAGGCCGAGCACCTGAAAAAAGTGAAAAAGCCCTAGCCAATCAGGCACTTTGACCTTTATAATGTGCGACTCACTACGGCTGTACTGACGCCAAGTGCTTACGAATTCTTACCTAAAACTACTTAGTTTGGTGCAACCATGAACAAGCTTCTCCAACAATTCGAAACCGAGCAAATGCAACGCGAGTTGCCGAAATTCGGCCCAGGCGACACCGTCATCGTTAACGTGAAAGTCAAGGAAGGCAATCGCGAACGCGTCCAGGCTTATGAAGGCGTCGTTATTGCCATCAAAAATGCCGGTATCAATTCCGCTTTCACGGTGCGCAAGATTTCGCACGGTTTCGGCGTAGAACGCGTATTTCAAACCCACAGCCAAATCATTGATTCGGTAACGGTCAAGCGCCGTGGCGACGTGCGTCAAGCCAAGTTGTACTACTTGCGCGACCTGGAAGGCAAAAAAGCCCGTATTAAAGAAGATCTGTCGGCTGCCAAGTAAT
>CAZPCE010000043.1:2414-13929 GCA_964584915.1 uncultured Arenimonas sp.
CTTCGGGTGGCTTTTTTATTGGCTCATTGAACGATGGCGCACATACCAAAACAGATTGAATATGATAAAAATAATACATGAACAAAAAAGTTTCGAATGAATCGGCAAGCTCGACAAGAATTGATCTTTGGCTCTGGGCCGCACGTTTTTACAAGACGCGGGCGCTCGCAAAGCATGCGATTGAAACCGGCAAGGTTGAAATTGAAGGGCAGCCCATCAAGGCATCACGTTTGGTGAAACTACAGGATCGGCTTCATATCACCCGCAGTAACGAATTGTTCGTGATCAACGTGACCGGTATCAGCGAAAAACGCGGAAGCGCCAGTGTTGCGCAAACACTTTATGCGGAAGCCGAAGAAAGCCGATTGAAACGGGAAGCCGAGCGCGAACGCCGCAGGATGGAAAACGCCGGCTATCAGGCCCCGCCGACCAAGCCCGACAAGCGTGCGCGGCGTTTGATCAATGCGCTGGGTGATCTGGATATGTTGTAGGAGCGCCGTTAGGCGCGACAAACTCCACCAGTTCTGTCACGTCTAACGGCGCTCCTGCGCAAGATGCTTTATTTCTTCAAAAACCCCGCGCCCAAGCTCAGCATGTCGGAAAAATCGACATCGCCGTCGCCGTCTTTATCCAGCACGGCATTCATCAAGCTGCCTGCGAGTCCGCCTTGTTGCGCGACGGCTTGGCGTTGTTGTCCAAGCGCACTGCCGAGCTGAGTGGGCGACCAGTTATTCTGTTGCGTTTTTTGGGCCAGAATCTGCATCACGATCGGTGCAAGAATGGCGAGCAGTTGATTCGCACCTTGCCCGCCCAGACCGGTCGCTTGTCCGAGGCCCTGGGTTGCCCGTTGTTGCTGACCGCCAAAAACATGGCGAAGAATGCTCTCGCCCGCGCTGGGGGCAGGTGCCGAAGATGAATTGTCATCGCCACCCATCACGGCTCCCAGAATATCGCTTAAACCACCTCCGCTGCTCTGACTTTGGCTACTGCCGATAACGGCGCCCAAGATGCTGCTCAGTCCGCCGCCCTGGCTTTGGCCGCTGCCCATCACGGCACCCAAAACACTGTTCAAATCCAGGCCGGCATGATCTTTTTCCAATGCCGAATGCAAGGCTTGCGCACCTTCGGGCTGACTGGCATTTTTTCCCATCGCACCAAGTAATAGAGGCAATGCGGCTTGAATGGCGCCTTGCGCCTGCTGTGGATCAGTGCCGAGCTGGCTGGCGACTTGTTCGACGGCTTGCGGCCCAAGGGCCTTCAATACGGAATTCAATAAATCGTTGCTCATAAGCTGCTCCTGTATGGGAGTTCAACCTTAATTCGATAGAAATAAACTATCAATAACTAATTCAGCAACTTCAATCGATAAAGTGCTTCCAACGCCTGCTTTGGCGTCAATTCATCCGGATCAATCGCCGCCAAAGCGTCTGCGATCGGCGATGGTTTCACGAACAATCCCATCTGCTGCGGCTGTTCGAGTGTTACCGGCGACATCTCGCTGGCATGCGATGGCCGTGCTTCGAGTTCGGCCAGCGTTCGTTTTGCATGTGAGATCACGCTGCGCGGCAAACCGGCAAGGGCCGCCACCTGCAAACCGAAACTGCGATTGGCCGGGCCGTCTTTTACCGCATGCATGAACACCAGTTTGTCGCCGTGCTCTATGGCATCCAGATGTACGTTGGCAATGCCGCTTCCTGCTTCGGCCAGTGCCGTGAGTTCGAAATAATGCGTCGCGAGTAAAGTGTAGGCGCGATTTTTTTCGGCCAGAGGCTGGGCGCAGGCTTCCGCGAGCGACAAGCCGTCGTAAGTGGATGTGCCGCGTCCGATTTCATCCATCAACACCAGCGAATTTTTCGTCGCATGATGCAGGATATAGCTGGTCTCCGACATTTCCACCATAAAGGTTGATTGCCCGCGAGCGAGATCGTCGCCGGCGCCGATGCGGGTGAGAATGCGATCAATCGGGCCGATGGTTGCCGAGCTTGCCGGTACGTAACTGCCGATATGCACGAGCAATACAATCAACGCGTTTTGCCGCATATACGTGGACTTACCGCCCATGTTCGGGCCGGTGATGATCAACATGCGGCGGTTTTCATCGAGCCGCAAATCATTCGGTTCGAAAGGTTCGCTGCGTACCGCTTCGACGACCGGATGACGGCCGCGTTCGATATGGATACCGGGCGCATCGGACAATTCCGGGCAAGCCCAATCCAGCGCCTGCGCACGTTCGGCGAAACAGGTCAGCACATCCAGTTCGCTTAACGCCGCTGCGCAACGCTTGAGCGATTCCAGATTTTCATTCAAGGCATCAAGCAGGTTTTCGTACAAAAACTTTTCACGCGTCAGCGAACGGTCTTTTGCCGACAACACTTTATCTTCAAAGTTTTTCAGTTCTTCGGTGATGTAGCGTTCGGCGCCGGTCAATGTTTGCCGACGCGTGTAATGCGTCGGTGCCTTGACCGATTGGCCTTTGCTGATCTCGATGTAATAGCCATGCACGCGGTTGTAGCCGACTTTCAGCGTCGGAATTCCCGTCTCGGCTTTTTCACGGATTTCCATATCGATCAGGAATTGGTCGGCATTGGTCGCCAGCTCGCGGAATTCGTCGAGCTCGGCGTCATAACCGTTCGCGATCACGCCACCATCGCGCAGCAATACCGGCGGCTGCACATTGATCGCCGATTTCAATAATGCGGCTTGGGCGTCGTGTTTGCCGCATTCGTTCAAGAGTGCTTTCAATCTCGGTGAATCAAGCGGAGCCAGTGTTTTCGCAAGTTCAGGCAATGCAAGCAGGGCATCGCGCAGCGTACTCAAGTCGCGCGGTCGTGCCGAACGCAAGGCAACGCGCGCGAGAATCCGTTCGATATCGCCGAGTGCCCGGAATTGTTCACGCAAACCTTGTTCGCTGCGGTTTTCTATCAGTGTTTTTACTGCATGCAATCGTTCGGTGACGACGCTGAGATTTTGCAACGGGCGATGCAGCCAGCGGCGCAGCAAGCGTCCTGCCATCGGCGTGATGGTCGAATCGAGAACGCCGAGCAAGGTATGTTCGATGCGGCCGTCGGTACGCGAATCCAGTTCCAGATGACGCCGGGTCGCTGCATTCATCGCGATGCTGTCGTCGGAAGATTCCAGCACGATATTGGATAGATGTGGCAATCGCTGTTTCTGGGTTTCTTCCACATAGGCAAGCAGGGCACCGGCGGCACCGATGGCCAGTGGCAGGGTTTCAATGCCGAAACCGGTTAAATCATGCAGCGCGAAAAAGCGCAGTAGTTGGCGGCGACAGGTTTCACTATCGAATAACCACGGCGCGCGTCGGCGAATGCCGGAAACACTTTCCAGAAAAACCGGAAGCCCGTCTTCATCCGGAATCAGGATTTCCGCCGGATCCAATCGCGCAAGCTCGGCTTGCAGCGCATCTTCATTCGCCACTTCATTGACCAGGAAACGGCCCGCCGATAAATCGGCCCAGGCCAAACCGAAGCCATGTTTTCCGCGTGAAATGGATAACAGCAGATTGTCGCGACGTTCCTGCAACATCGCTTCATCAGTGACGGTTCCGGGCGTGACGATGCGAACCACTTTGCGTTCGACCAGACCTTTCGCCAACGCCGGATCGCCGATCTGTTCACAGATCGCGACCGATTCCCCCAAAGCGACCAATCGTGCCAGATAACCCTCGGCGGCATGGTAGGGAACGCCGCACATCGCAATCGGCTGGCCGGCGGAGTTGCCGCGCTGGGTCAGCGTGATGTCGAGCAGCTTGGCCGCTTTGCGGGCATCGTCATAAAACAATTCGTAGAAATCGCCCATGCGGAAAAACAGCAGAATGTCGGGATATTCGGCTTTCGCGGTAAAAAATTGCCGCATTAGCGGCGTGTGTTGGCTTAAATCCACTGACGTCATCATGGCTTTCATCGGCAAGGCCCACTATTCTAATGGAATGAACGATACCGCCAACGAAAATATTGCCTACGATGACAACCGCCTGCATGCCTTGGCCGAACAGGTTGGCAGCGCGTTGAAAGCGGCGCATTTGAGCCTGGTGACAGCAGAAAGCTGCACCGGTGGCTGGATTGCGAAAATGATTACCGATATTCCCGGTTGCTCCGACTGGTTCGAAGCCGGCCTGGCCGCGTACAGCTATGAAGCCAAACAGGCTTTGCTGGGGGTTCGCCCCGAAACCTTGATGCAGCACGGTGCCGTGAGCCATGAAACGGTGATCGAAATGGTCTCGGGCGCCATGATTACTTCCGGTGCGAGCGTTTCGGTCGCCGTAACCGGTATCGCCGGACCTACCGGCGGCACTGACGACAAGCCGGTCGGCACAGTCTGGATAGCCTGGAAACGTCGCGGCGGTTATCCGATCGCCAAGGTGTTCCGCTTCGACGGCGATCGCGAATCGGTGCGTCGGCATACGGTTGCAGAAGCATTGATCGGCGTGTTGAAGCTGGTGTCGTAGAACAGAAATTGTCGATGCAGAGCCAGACGCGCTCGATGTGCATTGCAATCCGTCCTTGATACTTCTGGCCGTCCTTTCGTTTGAAGCACGTTTTAGCTGATAGTGGTTTTTTATTTCAGTCAGGGAGCGTTTCATGTCGATAAAGCATTTCAAGCCTGTTTCATTGATGGCGATGGTCGTCGTCGCCGCCGTCACCCCCGCCGCCAGCCAGCAAAACAAAATTCCCAAGACCCAGGTCTGGATCGATCTGGCGACCAGCAGCTTTGCCGGCATGCCCGATCTGGGGCCGATGGGCGGCATGGCCATGGGAATGTTCGGTGGCAAACGCGGCACCAATACTTATGGCTCAACCCGCTACGGCGGTTCGCCCGGGCAATATATGGATATCGCGCTTTTGAACACGCTAAAGCCCGGTGTTCCGGTCGAGCAATCCATTCCCTCGGGTTTGAAGCTTGGCAAAAGCCTGACCTTGTTGCCCTACAAGGAAACGCCTTCAAGGCCGGGCGAACCCGGTTCACCCGAAGCGCCGGGAGAAATCAGGGATTTCAAAGTTCGTATCCTGATTTACTGGGGTTGCGGCAGCACCATTCGCAAGGGACAACCGCGTGTGATCGAGATGAGCTCGCAGGACGGCAAGGTCAAGGCCAGCGGAGCGATGCAGGGCCGTTATGTTCCCGATCGCACCGCCAAGGTTGGCCCCGGTTATGTCACGTGGCCGAACGAGAAAAATCGCCAGAATGTTTCGAACGACGCCTCCACGATCGGCGAGCATGTGATGACCGGAGAAAAGATTCCGGAGTCGCTTAAATTCCAGTTGGAAAACAATCAGGATTTCATGCCGAAAATCAATTTGCGCAGTGCCGGCAATCTCGACACCGGCATCACCTGGAATTGGCAGTCAATCAGCCAGGCGCGCGGCTATTTCATGCAGGCCTTCGGCCAGCAAGGCGATTCCACCGTAATCTGGAGTAGTGCGGAAACCCCGGATGCGGGCTCGGGCATCATCGATTATTTGCCGCCGGCTACGGTCGACAAGTGGATTAAGGAAAGAGTATTGCTTGCACCGCAAGTTACCAGCTGCGCGATGCCGAAAGGCATTTTCGAGACATCGAAAGGTCGTAATGAAGGTGGCAGCGGCGGCATGTTGCGGATGGTGGCTTTCGGGCCGGAAACCCATTTCGTGTATCCGCCGAAGCCCGCGAATCCGAAAACACCGTGGGATCCGGAATGGAACGTTCGTGTTCGCGTGAAATCCAGTACCATTTTTCCGATCGGCATGGATATGTCGGGAATGGACGAGCAGGAAGACGGCAACGAAGGCAAGCCGAAAAAGAAAAAGAATATCCTGAAGGATATTTTCGGCCGCTGATGTTCGGAATGCGATGGCGAAAAAGCCCGGATGTTTCATTCATCCGGGCTTTTTTATTTGATTCTTCTCGAATGCATCGAAATCAATCTTGAAATCACGATGGCCAGATACAACACGCCGATCAATTGCTGGATCATCACCAGCGATCGGGCATGGTCGCTAACCGGCGTGATTTCGCCGAAGCCAACGCTGGTCAGGCAGGTAAAGCTGAAATAAAGCATCTCGAACCAGCTGAATAATCCATCCGGATTGTTGCTCGCATTGATGTAAAAAGAACCGGGCGAAAGATATTCGACAATCGAATACAAATAGGCGAATACAAACGCCAGCATCGCGTACATCGAACCGGCCGCGAACAGCTCATCCAGCGTCATGATTTCATCGCTCAGCACATAGCGAAACAGGCAGATGATAACGAAGGTGTGCAAAGCAGCCTGAAACAGCAATACCACCACATGAAAACCGCCTTCGCCGGCCAGCGCACCAGTGGCTTGAAGAACGATGGTCGGTATCAAAAGCGCATAGCCCAGATTGGTCTGCACGCCGGTCGATTTGGCCGAGCGCAGGGCCAGTGCCAGGATCGCCCAGTCGAATGCGATAACGGCTATGCGGCCGGACTGCAGACGTTCAAGAAACGGGTAGAGCACGATCAGTGCGACCAGGGCCAGCAACAACTGCACATTGGGTAGCTTGATGTATTTCTTCATGGTCGGGATAGTAGCTCAGCCGCCGGCCGACGGTACCGGAAATATTTTCACAAGGCTGAAGCCGGTCACGCCACACGGCCTGGCAGTAGTAGTAATATCCGGAAATGAAAAATTCAATCGTCAGGTTTTTAAGCTTCGTGGCCGTGCTTTTCAGCACGGTTTCTTTTGCCGCGCCCGGGCATTACATCGTCGTGACCATGGACGACAGCGGCAAGGCAAAACCGGTCTTTTATCGCGCGGTGAATTTTTCCGAAGAGCGTTCGGTTTCGGCTGTCCGAATGAAATCGACATTGCATGATGCCGACCACCTTTTCATCAGCGGCAACGGCTGGTTCGATATCGCCGAAGTGCCGCGCTTTATCCGTGGCGAATTTGCCGCCAACGGTGTTGATGGTGATATTCAGGCCTACCAGGTCGAGCAGCAGGAAAGGTCTTTCGCCGTGCGAATTCCTGCAAAGGCCGGCACACGCATCAAACTGGAATACATGGGCGTGCCGTCGGAATTGAACGTCCTCAATGTTGCCGCGAACGCATCGAAACTCGCGCTGGCGAATACCGAAATCAAGACGCCGGCAAAAGCATTCGTGAACTCCGGCAATCGCGTCGACATCCTTGTTTTCGGCGACGGCTACACTAGCGCCGAACAGGCACTGTTCAATACCGATGCGGAAAATTTGCGCCTCGCGATGTTCGATTACGTGCCGTACAAGCAGTACGCCAATTTCGTCAATTGGACAACGACATTTACCGCGTCGGCGCAATCGGGTTCCGACCATCCGCCGTATCAGGCAGGCTGTACCACTTCCAGTTGTTGTGCGGATACCGCTGCGCAAAGCGACCCGAAAGCAGCGGGTGCCGGCATCTTCGTGAACACCGCATTCGATGCCAAATTTTGCACCTCGCAAATCCATCGCCTGGTCACCATCAGCAGTTCGAAAATTTATGCCGCCGCCGCCGCGTTTCCGGATTGGGATCAGCTGATTGTGATCGTGAATGAATCCATCTATGGCGGATCGGGCGGCAGCATTGCCGTCACCACGACAAACACCAGTGCGCGCCTGATCGTGATTCATGAGTACGGTCATACTTTTCATGATCTCGCCGATGAATACACATCGGCTTATCCGGGCTTTCCGGCTTGCAGCGACATATCTCCGAGCGCTAATTGCGAAGTAAACGTTACCAATCAGACCAACGCATCGCTTATCAAATGGAAAAGCTGGATCACTCCTGGCAATCCCATTCCAACGCCTGGTGGAACTGCTGGCATCGGTTTGTTCGAAGGTGCGCGTTATCAAACCACCGGGGTTTACCGGCCCGCGAATACCTGCGGCATGCGAAGCCTCGGTGCACAATTTTGCTCGATTTGTTCGCAGGCTTATGTGCTGAAACTTTACCGTGGCGGCTGGGGTACGCCCGCAGCGGGTATCGACCTGATCGAACCCGGCAGCGAAGTGCCCAGTGCGGCCGGCAACGTGGCTTACGCCGCGGGCAATACCTTGAACTTCAGTGCGACCGTGTTGCGGCCTTCACCCGACACCGTGACTCTTCAGTGGTATCTCGATGGTGTGCCTGTGCCGGGCGCTACCGGCAGCAACTACAATTTCCAGCAACTCACAGCGACTCCGGTTACACGTAGCCTTCAATTGCGCGCGACCGACAACTCGACGTTAGTGAAAGCGGAAATGGCGGGCACCGATATGGTCCATTCAAGAACCTGGACGATCCAGGTATCGACGCCGCCGATAACGCTGTCCATCAATGATGTTTCGGTTGCCGAGGGCAATTCCGGAGTATCGCTTGCAACATTCACCGTCAACGCTTCAAGCCCCGCGCTATCGGGGGGCGTGAGTTTCAATATCGCAACCGATACTCTGCGATCAAACGGTAATGCCGCATTGGCGGGCAAGGATTACGCCTCTTGGCCATCGACCGTCAAAACGATTGCGGCGGGCCAGAGCAGCACGACTTTTTCGGTAAAAGTAATGGGCGACAAAGTTCAGGAGCCGAACGAGGTTTTCGCCATTCGGCTAAGCAATCCGGTTGGCGCCACCCTTGCCGACGATATTGGGGTTGGCACTATCATGAATGACGATGGCGGGCGCTTGCTCGGCGGCGGAAACAATACCGGGGCAGATCTGGCAACGGGTGCAGGTCGGCTGCTGGAATGCCAGCGTCTGCAAAAAGAGATTGCCGGCGTGGAAGCAAAAGTCGCGGCCAGCCAGCTGAAAGAGGGTGATGGAATCCGGAATATTGTCCGGCTGGAAGGCAGGCGCAGCCAGCTGGCCTGCCAATAATCGCCTAACTCTATGAATTAAAAGAATAAAAAGATAATTCAATTTTAATTCTTGACAGTCCGGATTTTGTTAGTAGTATTGCTACTAATGAATCTTACCGACAGCCAGCAAGCCATTCTCGATTTCATCGCCCAGCGTATTGAGCAGGACGGTGGCTCGCCATCCCAGACTGAAATCGCCAATGCCTTCGGTTTCCGGGGCGTCCGTGCCGCGCAATACCATCTCGATATTCTTGAACAAGCCGGTTACATCCGGCGGGTACCCGGCCAGGCTCGCAGTATTCGCCTTTGCCATCCAGAAGCCATTGAGTCTTCCGAAGATGTCGAAATTCCGGTCGCAGTAAAAAACGAATCCGCCGATGCCCTGCGTTTGCCTGTACTCGGCCGCGTCGCCGCCGGTTTGCCTATCGGTGCCGATATCACCGGCGAAGATTATGTTTTGCTCGATCGCGTGTTCTTTTATCCGTCACCGGATTATCTGTTGAGAGTGCAGGGCGACTCGATGCGCGACGACGGTATTTTTGATGGCGACCTCGTTGGCATTCATCGCACCAGCGAAGCCAAATCCGACCAGATTGTCGTGGCTCGTATCGATGACGAAATCACGATCAAGCGCTTGAAGATCGGCAAAAACGGCATCCGCTTATTGCCACGCAATCCCGATTTCGCCCCGATTGAAGTACGTCCGGATCAGGATTTCGCCATTGAAGGCCTGTATTGCGGCCTGATCCGGTCCTCACGATGAATAGTGCACGTTATGTTTCCCTACAAGCGAGTGCGGAAAAGCCCTACAAGCTGTCGGGAAATGTACTGAATTCAATAATTTTCAAGTCTGGCAAATTAATTTCGAACCTGTCTCAGCCTATGCGACAAGTGCCCGATAAGCTTCTTTTCACCAAATACTAAACATCCAAGGAATACCGTCATGGCAATCGATGAAAACAAGAAACGCGCACTGACCGCCGCTCTGAGCCAAATTGAAAAACAATTCGGCAAAGGCACTGTGATGATCATGGGCGACAAGGCTATCGAAGCCGCCGACGTGATCAGCACCGGTTCCCTGATGCTCGACATGGCGCTCGGCATAGGCGGTTTGCCAAAAGGCCGCGTGATCGAAATCTACGGTCCTGAGTCTTCCGGTAAAACCACATTGACCCTGCAAGTGATTGCGCAATGTCAAAAAGCCGGTGGTACCGCAGCCTTCGTTGATGCCGAACATGCACTCGATCCAAACTACGCTTCCAAGCTCGGCGTAAAAGTCGACGACTTGCTGGTCTCGCAACCCGACACCGGTGAACAAGCGCTCGAAATCGTCGACATGCTGGTGCGTTCGAATGCCGTGGATATCGTGGTGGTCGACTCCGTCGCTGCGTTGACGCCACGCGCTGAGATCGAAGGCGAAATGGGCGAACTGCAAGTCGGTCTGCAAGCCCGTTTGATGAGCCAGGCGTTGCGCAAGCTGACCGGTAACATCAAACGCAGCAATTGCATGGTGATTTTCATCAACCAATTGCGCATGAAGATCGGCATGATGATGCCGGGCCAAAATCCGGAAACCACCACCGGCGGCAATGCGCTGAAATTCTACGCCTCGGTGCGTCTGGACATCCGCCGCATCGGTTCGGTCAAGAAGGGTGACGAAATCATCGGCAACGAAACCAAGATCAAGGTCGTCAAGAACAAGATGGCGCCTCCGTTCAAACAAATTGTTACCGAAATTTTGTATGGCGAAGGTATTTCCCGCGAAGGCGAAATCATCGATATGGGGGTTGATGCCAAATGCGTCGAAAAATCCGGTGCCAGGTATTCGGCATTGGGTGAGCGCATCGGCCAAGGCAAGGAAAATGCCCGTCAGTACCTGAAAGACAATCCGAAAATGGCAGTCGAACTCGAAGCCAAGATTCGGGAAAAACTGGCACCGAAGATCGTGCCGAAAAAAGACAGCGAAGAAGCAACAGAAGCTTAAGTAGTTCTTATGGCAAAACAGCGAGAAGAACCTTCCGCCTACCAGCGAGCCCTCGCCTTGCTGGTCAGGCGGGAGCACTCCCGCAAGGAACTTGGCCGCAAGCTGAAAGCCAAGGGTATCGAGCGTGAAGACGCCGATACCGCTCTGGACAAACTAAACAAGCAAGATTTCCAGAATGACGCGCGCTTCGCCGAAGTGCTGGCGCGCTCCCGGGTTTCCGCCGGTTACGGCCCCACCCGCATCCGCGCCGAACTCGGCACTCACGGCCTCAGCCGTGACGATATCGATAACGCGATGGAGATCATCCAAACCGATTGGACCGCCACGGCCATCGACCTGATTTCCCGCAAATACGGCAACAAGGACCTGTCCGACCAGGCCGTGCGCCGCAAGGCCACCGACTTTCTATTGCGCCGGGGCTTCGACCAGAAAGCGGCCTTTGCCGCGACCAAGCTCAGTAATCACGGCCCGGACGCAGATTTTTAGAGCCTTAAGGGGCCCTTGCCTGATATTCTAGGCACCTAATTTGATGACTTAGAACTCGGATTTCAGGGCATCTTGCCCGGTAACCGAGACAGCCCCTTTTGCTCAAGACTTTGAATCCCATGACCCAGCCCGCCCCAGTTTCCACCTCCGACATCCGCCAGTCCTTTCTGAAATTCTTCGAATCCAAAGGCCATACGATTGTTGCATCGAGCCCTTTGGTTCC
>CAZPCE010000044.1:0-13900 GCA_964584915.1 uncultured Arenimonas sp.
TCGAGCTTAAGGCACGTTCGCAAACTTCCGCAGCGATTAAAGCGCTGTTAAACCTCGCGCCAAAAACGGCGAGACGAATCAATGCCGATGGTAGCGAAGAAGACATTCCACTCACGCATGTGCATGTCGATGATCATCTTCGGATTCGCCCCGGTGAAAAAGTACCGACCGACGGTGAAGTACTGGAAGGTCAGAGCAGTATTGATGAATCCATGTTGACTGGCGAGGCCATGCCCGTGTCGAAAAGTATCGGCGAAAAAGTAATCGGCGCCACCATGAATGTCAGCGGCGCCTTAGTTATTCGTGCAACGCGTGTTGGCTCGGACAGCATGCTGGCACAAATCGTACAAATGGTGGCACAGGCACAACGCTCACGCGCGCCGATGCAACGCATGGCCGATACCGTGTCGTTCTGGTTTGTGCTGGCAGTACTCGCCGCTACTGTCGCTACATTTATTGTTTGGGGCCTTTTCGGCCCTGAGCCGTCCTGGGTCTATGCGATCTTGAATGCGGTATCCGTCCTGATCATCGCCTGCCCTTGCGCTCTGGGTTTGGCCACGCCGATGTCGATCATGGTCGCCACCGGTCGTGCGGCGAATGCCGGCATTTTATTTCGTGACGCTGAAGCGATTGAAAACCTGCGAAAAATCGACACCTTGCTCGTTGATAAAACCGGTACGCTGACACTTGGCAAGCCCATGTTTGATGCTGTGGTTTCAGCTTCAGGCAATAGTGACGACGATGTGCTTCGCCTCGCCGCAAGTCTTGACCAAGGTAGCGAACATCCCTTGGCAACCGCCATTGTTGCCGAAGCACGAAAACGAAATCTGGTGCTCGCCAAGCCCGAGACTTTTGAAAGCAGCACTGGGATTGGTGTTCGCGGCCGCGTCGAAGGCAAGGCAATCGATTTAGGTAATACGAAATTGATGTCTGATATTGGGGCCGACATTTCTGATTTACAAACCGAAGCGGAAAGCCGCCGCGCTACGGGTGCCAGCGTGATGTTTTTGGCGATTGATGGAAAGCTTGCCGGCCTACTCAGTGTTGCTGACCCCATAAAAGAGTCCACGCCAAAAGCATTACGGGCACTTCAGGATATTGGCGTGCGTGTCATTATGGCAACGGGCGATGGCGTCACCACCGCCAACAGTGTCGCCAAGAAATTATTGATTGATGAAGTCCATGGCGAAGTGCGTCCTGAAGATAAATTAACACTGGTCAATAAATTGAAAGCCGAAGGTCGCCGAGTGGCGATGGCCGGCGATGGCATCAACGATGCGCCTGCCCTTGCGGCGGCCGACGTGGGGATTGCCATGGGCACTGGCACCGATGTTGCCATGTCGAGTGCACAAGTAACCTTGGTCAAAGGTAACCTGGAAGGCATCGTACGAGCCGTTGAACTATCCAATGCCACCGTTGCCAACATGAAACAGAATTTGATCTTTGCACTTGTGTACAACGGCATCGGCGTGCCAATCGCAGCTGGCATTCTCTATCCTGTCTTTGGCTTGTTACTGTCACCCATGATCGCAGCACTTGCCATGAGCTTGAGTTCGGTGTCAGTGGTATTTAATGCTTTGCGTTTAAACAACAGCCGTCTGGTTCCAGTCCGGGCAGTGGTTAGGTCGGAAAAATCCACGGCCGGCTGTCATTAATAGCCGCTGATTTTTGCATGCAGTACATTGATGCTTACCAGCGGTATCGTTCGGCATTGCATATTAAGAGCGTTTAAGTAACTCATCGCATCGGTGTTGATTTAGTTCAATTTTTCTGCCTCCATATGTGTTCCAACGCACGGACTATCTCCCGCTTGAATTGCATGCTTAACCAGCTATTTCATTACACTTTTCGCATCACATTTCAGGAGATTGAAAATGTCGAATTCAACTGAAACAACTACCTCAAATCGGTTTATTTTGTCCATATTCACTACCGGTCTGCTCGCAGCAGCGTTGGTAACGCCAATTGCGTATGCGAGTGCCCATGAACCAGCCAAGACTGATAGCAAAACCATGCCGGCTCCCCCTATGTCTGGCATGAAAGACATGAGTGATATGAAGGGCATGTCAATGACCGGAGATGTTGATTATGACTTCGCGGCAAACATGCGTATGCATCACCAAATGGCGGTCGAAATGTCACAAGCCCAACTCAAGAATGGAAAAAGCCCAAGACTACGGGCCATGGCAACGAGTATCATTGCTGCCCAGAAAAAAGAAATCGCCACTTTGGATGCATGGATGGTAGCCCATAAAAAAGGAAATATGAAAGCGAAGCCTTAAAAAATTCGCGATAATAATTCAAGTCTATTTTTTACAGTTTATCTACAAAATATTTTAAGAATAGGCACCGACCACTTTATGCTGTCGGGTAGTGTCTATTTACTTCTACAGAAATATGCACAAGTTCTTCGTGTATTTGCAGTTGCCGCTTAAAATAATCAGGCTCGACTTGTTCACTTGTCACTACTGAAACAATGCAAGAGTACTTGCCCTTACCGATGCGCCATACGTGCAAATCGCAAATCTCCGCCTTGATCGGGCTGGCTGCAATCACTTCTCTTATTTCTTCCACAACCGGCGCGTTCATTTCGGCATCCAGTAACACACGACCCGTATCCCGAAGTAAGCCATAGGCCCATACAGCCACTAGGCCTGCCCCAACAATTCCCATCAATGGGTCCAGCCAGTTAGCGCCCCAGAACATACCGCCAAATAGCGCCACAATCGCCAACATCGAAGTGGCAGCATCCGCCACCACATGCAGATACGCTGAGCGCAAATTCAAATCATGATGATGTCCATGACTATCATGTCCGTGATGCGCGTGCCCATGGTCGTGGCGATGCCCATCTTTTAGAAGCCAAGCGCAAATGAGATTGACCAACAAACCGACGATGGCAATTCCGATTGCCTGGCTATAGTGGATAGGTGTTGGTGTGATTAGGCGCTCGATAGACTGATAAAGCATCAAGCCAGCTACCATTACCAAAAAAAGTGCACTCGTATACCCTGCCAACACCTCCATCTTCCAGGTACCAAACGCGAACCTTTTGTCATCGGCAAACCTTCGCGCAGCGCCGTAAGCGAGTACCGATAAGCCAAGCGCCAAGGCATGCGAACTCATATGCCAGCCATCGGCCAATAAGGCCATGGAGTTGAACCACCAACCACCGATGATTTCCACCACCATCATGATCGCGGTAAGTACCACTACCCACTTGGTATTTCGCTCAGCTAAAGGATTTCCTTCATCAAAAATATGAGAGTGGGTCCAGCTTTCGACGGAAGAAGATTGCATTTGCTATTACCCCGAATCAAAGTTATATACTATACCCCAGTATAGCAACTTCTAACTGAAGGTAATATGGCCCACGTTACTAAAAGTAAGAAACAACTCTTGACACGGATGCGTCGAATCAAGGGACAAGCCCAAGCACTAGAAACGGCGCTGGACCAGGAAGTGGAATGCGAGGCCATCCTCCAGCAGATAGCGGCCATACGCGGCGCCGTGAATGGGCTCATGGCGGAAGTGTTGGAAGGACATATTCGGGAACACTTGGGATCCAGCCAAGCCTCGGCTAAGCAACGCGATGCCGATGTGGACCAAGTCGTCACCATCATTCGGTCTTACTTAAAATGATGCACTCGACGTAAATCGCTCCACGAGTTCAGGTCAGCCCTTTCATTCAATTCTTTTACGGCGTGACTCTTGAGAATGGTCCTTCATTTCTAGGAAGGACGGCTTATGTTAAAAAACCTTATTCGTTATGCCGCTTATCCAGCCGTATTGGGTTGAGCTTGCTTGCGGTGCTGTTGAGTATCGAAAGTTGGATTGCACCTTGGCCAAGTTTCGTCATTATTTCGGCATTGGCATTATTGGCTGTTGCCAGCCTGGAGCGTATTCAACCTTATCAATCAGCTTGGCTGGAAAATCATCAAGACCTCATTCCCGATATAGGTCACGCTATCGGTAGTTTAGGGCTGTTGTCCTTGACCGCTTGGGGACTGCATATTGCAAGGATGGACATAAGATCAATATGGCCAGAGGCCTGGCCGATCAGATTTCAAATCTTACTGGCGGGAGCAGTGATTGATCTGGGCCTGTATTCGATGCATCGCTTGAGCCATCGCATCGACTGGCTGAGGCGATTACATGCATTGCATCACAGCTCGGAGCGCTGAATGGTGAGTGCCGGCATCCATTGAGTGCGGTGTTACTCGCCAGTCCGGGCATTATTGTTGTCGTTGCATTAGGCGCACCGCCGCTGATTATTAGTGCGTGGTTCACCCTACTCACCGTCCATTTAGCGTTTCAGCACGCCAATCTGAATTATCGCGTTGGCCCATTTCGGTATCTTCTTGGTGTCGCAGAAATCCATCGTTGGCATCACAAACGCGGACACGGAGATGCACAGGTTAACTTCGGCGAATTCTGGATTGTTTGGGACCATCTTTTTGGTAGTTTTCATGAAGTGGGTAAACCAATTCAGACAGGCGATGTCGGTTTAAACGATCATTACTTCCCGATGGATTATTTCGCTCAACTTCGGTGGCCATTTATGGCGATAAAATGAAAAATCTGAATCAACACAACGAAAATGCATTTGAACACCTACGTGGATGCAGGTAATGTCCAGTCAGCTATCCAGATTTTCCGAAAGGTTTCCTCACTCAATTGCAAAGGCCATTCCTGATAGAGAGATAGCTTACAAAGATCGCACGTACTTTTGAAATTATTCTTGCACCTTTCAGCCTGAGTGCAACGAGCTTCAAGACATACTTTGCGTCCATGGAATGACGACCGACACACAAAGCCCAGACCTTTCTTCGTGCTCTACGGAATTCCCCAGGCGCACTTGAGCCCCAATTCTTGTCGCGATGGTTTTCACAATCGAAAGCCCTAGGCCAGAACCAACTGTATCATTGCCCAAGACTCGATAGAACGGATCAAACACTCTTTCCCGCTCTTGCTTGGAGATACCGGGTCCAGTGTCATCAATCTGAATAATCACTTCAAACTTTGTACATTGTATCGACAGGTCAATTTGACCCCACTCTGGCGTATAACGAATTGCGTTGTCCACGAGATTTCTTATCAAGATAATCAGGTCAATTTCTTGAGCAGTCACACGAGCGTCTATTTCATTTGCAACTCCCAAGTCGATATGCTTTGCGTTTGCTAGTGGCATCAACTCCTCAAGCACACGACGAAAGACATGCTGAATTGATACCCTCGTTCTTTCCTGGTTGCTCGCCTGTTGTGCGCGAGCCAGAGTCAATAATTGATTCAGCAATAAACGGGTCCTTTCAAGACCGCTTTTTAACATTGCAAGCCGTGCTTTTGTTTGTTCTGGTGTTTCTGCGGCTTCTAGCCGATCTACTTGCAATGAGAGCGCAGTTAACGGTGTGCGCATTTCATGTGCAGCATCGGCGACAAAACGCTTTTGTTGCATTACGGACTCGCTAACTCGCGCTAGCATTCTGTTGATGGCCGCGACGAAGGGTAGAATTTCCGCAGGCAAATTGGTTGGGTTTACTTCGCGCAAATCATCTTCGCCACGTTGATCAAGGTCGGCTGCCAGTCGGGTCACTGGCTTGAACATCCGGCGCACCAGATAGCTGACGACAAACAACAAAAGGGGGATTAGAACCACATAAGGAATCATCGTCGCTGTCGCACTTTCACGTGCCACCATGTCACGCACCGCAATCTTTTGAGCGACAAGCAGACGCTGCTGCGAATTCAAGGTCTTTACCAAAATCCGCCATTGAATACGATCAATCGTGCTTGTTTGTAGTCCGTCTTTGGCGCCTTTCGGCAGATCCAGCTTTGCATGGCGAGTACCGAGCACCTCAATACCGGAAGGATCGATAATTTCGACAAGTACACGAAACTCCGGATCGGAATCCAACGCTGGCTCATCCAATTCCAAAGGAGCTACCGGGACCACATGATTATGAAATAGTGCAGCCACTTGGCGAAGTTGGTCGTCTTGCAGCTCGTTTGCCTCTTCAAAGGCAGAGACGAATGAAAATGCACTACCCGCAAGCGCAATAACAACAATCACCGAGAAAAGCCAAGCCGATAATTTAAATTGCAAAGACCTATTCAATTTTATTTGGAAACCATCCACCCGACACCTCTGACATTTTTTATTGCACCGTTGCCCAATTTCTTTCGGAGTGCGTGTATCAAAAATTCAACCGCATTACTTTCCACCTCTTCGTTCCAGCCATAGAGTCGATCTTCTAAATCGGAACGGGATAAAATGGCGCCAGGGCGAACCATTAATGTATGCAGTAGTGAAAATTCACGAGCTGACAATCGGATGACTACACCATTGACGGTTGCTTCTCTCGTCGTAGGATCCAGAAAAATCACACCATTACTCATGACGGGCCCGGCAGTCCCACTCTTTCTTCGCAGTACTGCACGCATACGTGCCAACAGTTCTGCCATATCAAAAGGCTTTAATACATAATCGTCAGCGCCGGCATCCAATCCCTTAATGCGATCTTCGACGGCATCACGTGCAGTGATGATCAATACAGGAATCAGGTTATCTTTGGCACGAAGAGCTTCCAATACGCCAATGCCATTTTTTTTTGGCAGTCCCAAATCAAGTAGGATCGCATCGTAGTGCTGACTCTCAGCGGCAATCGATGCCGCTATGCCATCACGCACCCAATCAACTGCATAAGTCGCATCCTGCAATGCGCTTTCAATGGCTTCGCCAATCATTCGATCATCTTCGACCAGCAGTATGCGCATTACCAAGCCTTTGGATTCCAGAAACTTTAGCTGAAAATATTTCAAAACAAAAAAATAGATAGACATTCTGCTTAGGGCCGATATCACCCAGTAAAAACTAATGAGCCTTTTTTGCTGCCTTGTGTGAAAAGAAAACAATGAAGAACACAATAAACGCGAATAGGACAGCTGATGCGGTGTACCGGCTTAACTCCAGCCCGCCCTGACTGATTGGTTTATCCAGAAAGTCGCCAACAACCGCGCCCAGCGGGCGGGTCAAGATAAACGCTCCCCAGAACAAAGCTGTACGAGAGACTCTAGTTGCGAAATACAAAACGACGATTACCGCTAGCATAATGCTAAAGACAATTGCCGCGCCGCCGTAGCCCAAGCCTGCACTGTCGGCTGTCCAATCACCAAGCGCAGTGCCTAATGTTTGTGAAAACATGATCGTCATCCAGTAAAACATTTCGGATTTCGGCGAGCTCACGCTATCTACGGCGATCGAACCCAATGTTCGGTGCCAAATGAATAGTGACGCCATTAAAAACGTGAACAAAAGAGTCGTTCCACCCAAATAGCCGATACCGAGTGAGCGATCAGCGTAATCGGCCAAGGTAGTACCTACCGTGGTTGTCGCGATAATCGTTACCCAATAGAGTATAGGATGAAATTTCTTGGCCGATATCTGCGTGATCACCGCAATCATAAAAATGACGGCGAATATTCCGGTACTCACAAGATAACCAAGATTCATTGACATTGAGACGGCGTCGCCACCTGTCTCGCCAAGCGTTGTCGCCAGGACTTTGATAACCCAGAACATTAACGTGACTTCGGGCACCTTGCTTAGCATTTCCTGCTTATCGTAACTATTCATATTCACCCTTAGCAATTATTGATTTTCGCTTAAGCTTCCAAATGTGAAACATCGCGGCGAAACTCTCTACGCTTGTCAACAATAATGTGTACCAAAACACTTATGACATTCAACTAGACTCAATTGCCTCCACGATCACTGCGTAATACGCAGTGATCAGGAACATAGATTAATCAGTTTCGTCTTTTTCATCATCCTCGTCGGCAACATCTTCATTCGAAGAAATGACATTGCCATAGTTAGAGTCTACCAACACATCAAACATCTTGTCGGCTTTGACGACTTCGATGTCATAGGCCCAGCCACTTTTTGTCTTTTCATACTCTGCGCGTACGGCTTTGCCGCCGACACGCGTTTCAGCCGCGGTAACGGCTTGCGAGAGAGAAATTCGTGTGTCCTGAATTGCTGCCAAAACATCGCTCTCACTGTTTTTTGCTTTAGCGGCATATGCCGCATAGCTTGTGGCCACGAGTGCAATCGCAACGATAGCGATTTTGGTGTTACGTAACATAGCGCTTCTCCATTCATGTCAACGCAGTCATCTGCGCAAGGTCAAATCTAAATGGGCAAACTTAGCTAAGTCTTAGCGCTTACTTAGCAAATCCTAATTTTGCAGGACCTATTGTTTACTAGACTTCAAGCCCGGTATGAGATTCGGCAAATAAATGTGAAAGACGTGTTAATTGACTGCAAGTTATGTGTACCTAGATGTTTGGTTTTTTCATTTCTCAACCATCCTGGTTTTATGGTATGAAAAACTGGATGACTTATTTTCGCCATCAGGCATGGTATCTGCCCACTGTTGCCTTACTGATGAGCATGGTTTTGTCGAGTCTCAGTCGATTGGGATTGACGATAATCGCCTGGTCCGACCTGAACCACTCCATGGCAGCCTTGTTGTCTATTTTTTTGAATGGCTTTATTGGCGACTTCCTGTTTGGCGTTGCTCTGGCGAGTTTCTTTCTTTTTTTTACGTCAATAAGTCATAGTCAACGGCCCGACGCTTTTCTATTCAATACAAAGCGCTACCTCGCCCTGCTGGCATTAAGTGGTTTTCTCTTATTTGTCTTTACCTCCGAATTTATTTTCTGGGAAGAGTTCGGCGCTCGCTTTAATTTTGTTGCCGTTGATTACTTGATTTACACCAATGAAGTGGTGGGTAATATCCGCGAATCCTATTCAATGCCATTGATCTTCGGCGGATTATTTCTGGGTGCAGTGGTTGTTGGCGGAAGCACAATCGCTTATTGGAAAATGGAACCCGGGAAAAGTCTTGGGTTTTTTAAGCGAATCGGCCTGGCTTTGACGGCGGCAGCTTTATTCTATTTCGTCGGCGGATGGTCACTGGACTTTGCTGATCGTACCAACAGCCAAAATCAATTCAATCAAGAAATCTCGCACAATGGGCCTGCCAGTTTCTTTCTGGCTGCACGCGAGAATAAGCTGGATTTCAAACGCTATTACCGCACGCTACCGAATAAGAGTTATCAAGCGCTTGCGCCTATCTGGCCAGACCCGGCTCTCGATCAGCCAAGTCCTACCCCTTTAAATCCAAAACACGTTGTACTGATTGAGATTGAAAGTATGAGTGCCAGTTTTATGGACTCTTATGGCAGCACGAAAAATATCACGCCAGAACTTGATAAATTATTGCACCAGGGCATCTGGTTTTCCGACATGTATGCTACAGGTACCCGCACCGTGCGGGGCTTGGAAGGGATGTCAGCGGCGCTGCCGCCACTGCCGGGGCAATCCATCGTCAGGCGCTCAAATAATGCCGATCTGTACACGCTGGGCAGTATGTTGCGTAAAAAATCGTTTGAACCGATGTTTATGTACGGAGGCTACGGCGTCTTTGACAATATGAATGCCTATTTTCGTGGCAATGGTTATGCCATTAAAGATCGCAGTGATTTTTCAGATGCCAATAATGCCTTTGCCACCGTCTGGGGCGTGGCAGATGAATTATTGTTTAATGAAGCCATAGACCAGTTAGATGCTGATACCAAAAAAGGTGATAAGCGCTTTCTGCACATTATGACGACCAGCAATCATCGACCCTATACCTACCCCGCCGGTCGCATTGATATTCCCTCAAAAACCGGACGCGATGGCGCGGTGAAATATACCGATTGGGCCATTGGAAATTTTTTACAGAAAGCCAAGAAAAAGGCGTGGTTCAACGATACCCTGTTTATTATTGTCGCCGACCATAATGCCTCGGTAGCGGGCAAACAAAGTTTGCCGCCGAATAAATACCTGATACCCGCCGTGCTTTACGCACCGAGAATGATTTCGACAAATAAGATCGACACCATGTCGAGCCAAATTGATCTCACGCCAACGGTGTTGTCTATGCTGGGCATTAAAACGGATGGCGTCTTTTTTGGACAGAACTTGCTTGGTGAAAACCCAGAACAAAGAGCCTTTTTGGTGAACTATCAAGAGCTCGGTTACTTGACGCCTACGGCAGACGGCCTTCGTCATTTGACACTTCTAGGCCCGAAAAAGCGGCTTGAAAATTATTCGGTCAGCATCGATGGCGACTTGACGAAAGTACCCGATGATAGTGTGAAGAGCGAAAAAGCCATAGCGTTTTTCCAACGCGTTGATGAAGTTTACAGCGGCGGGAAATATCGTTATCGCTAGGCAAATTATCAGTATTTAATTTTTGATTGGTTTGATGCCCGATTCATTTAGAAGGCTAAAAGCACTCAAGGACGCTCGGAAGTTCGTTATTTGCATTACGCGGTAGCAGTTGCTTTATCAAATACATCCTTACTTTCTTGCCCATACTCACTGAGGATACTTCAATGAAAATAAGCTCCAATCAAAAGCAACGAATTCTTGCCTTCTCATTACTCGCTGCAACTTTATCGGGTCAATCGCAAGCTCAAGACGCAAGTAATTCAGAAAAAGCTGGCGACATATTACAAGTACTTTTACCTGCAACTGCCTACGCCACGACATTTGTCATGGAAGACCCTGAAGGCCGTAAACAATTTTATAAATCGTTTGCAACGAATCTTGCCGTTACCTACACATTGAAGTATGCCGTGAATAAATCAAGACCCGAAGGCAATGGCGACCATGCCTTTCCTTCTGGCCATACGTCCGTTTCATTCCAAAGTGCTGCCTTTATTCACAGACGCTACGGATTGAAATATGGCATTCCCGCTTATGCTGCGGCTACCTATGTGGGATGGAGTCGGGTCGAAGGTGAATCCGACAAACACGATTGGACCGATGTTGCTGCAGGTGCTGCCGTGGGAATAATTAGCAGTTACTACTTCACTGAACCTTACAAAGGCTTCACGGTGACACCCACAGCAGGCAAGAACTCACTCGGCATTACGATTAGTAAATCGTGGTGATTTATCCCAAGACAGTGTGTCATTACACATCAAAAAAAAACTCTTGTCAGTCTTGCCGCTCCTTCTCGCATTTGGATTCCTAGGATATCGCGGATTATGGGATCCCGATGAAGATCGTTATGCCAAAATGGTACTCATTTAAAGCAGTTCATCGATACAGTCTGTTGGTGGGATGGTCTTTCCATTTGGCGTTATTGATCTTATTTGGCTTTTGCCAGGAAGTCATGCGTTCGCTTCTTGATGCCAATTTCAATACTCCATTGATGTGGCTATTTCACGAATTTAATCAATCAATTTTCACACCGATATTTATGACTGCCAATAAATTCGGAGGGGCGAATATTGTTGTGCCGATGGTACTTACGCTACTCGTCATCAGCCTATTCACGAAACAGAAGACAGTGACGTATCGACTCTTGAGTTTTGGCGTGGGCCTTTCCCTTATGGTGGGAATTACCAAGAAACTGATGATCTCCGCTAGACCGCAGCTATGGCCGTATCTGGAAAACGCTAATGGTTCGAGTTTCCCGAGCAGTCATGCAGCGGCCAGCATTGGGCTAGCAGTAATTTTCGTCTGGCTCGTCGGCAATAAGCCACAGTTTCGCATTTTGATATATGGCGCCTTTTTTGTTGCATTACTTACCGGTTGCGCTCGTATCTATATTGGAGTGCACAGACCTTCGGATGTTTTACTGGCGTGGTTAATTGCTATTAGCTGGGCATTTTGGATTGCACGTTGTTTTCCAAGAGACCCAAACGTCATTAAACCTGTTCATGAACTCACGGAAGGCAGGTAAACACAGATTGTCTGATTGTAATCAGCGCCTAATTTGTAAGCGCTCCAGACAGTGAAGAACAGTTTATTGGTGCATGAACTTTGCGCCTTCAATACCATCGAAATAGATGTCTGGTCGCCGACTAGCGATCGTTTTTCACGACTTATTTTCGAGAACAGAAATGACTAATCTCACCAACGTTTATGCTTGCTTGCGATTCTCCAATGTGGCCTCTACCCTCCCAGCAGATGGCGATAAAACTCTATTTAAGAGATCGCATGGGCAACAAGTGTCTGCTCATGGTGGCGTGCCCTTCGCATGTGCGCCACGTTGATTGCCGCTGTCCTGCTGGGTTTGATAGCGCTCTTATGGTCGCTTTCAATAGGCTGCTACCACAATCTGAAAGCAAAACGATTTGATCGGTTTGTAATGCGGAACATTCATTAGCTTGAATGCTTTTTAGTGTCACTTCAGGCCTGGGTATACGTTTGACCCCATAGCATGAGCTATTTTATTAAAACCAAATGTAATAATGTACTTTATACCTAAATGCGCGAACATTTGAATTGAAACGTCTTCGGAAAAAAGCCCTCGGTCCGCAGATTCCAAAAACAATCTGGATGCTCGGCTTTGTCAGTCTTTTCACTGATATGAGTTCGGAAATAGTGCACAGCCTGCTACCGCTGCTTCTGGCAACGGGCCTAGGAGCAAGTGCGATTACCATCGGCTTGATTGAAGGCAGTGCCGAAGCATTGGTAATGGTGACAAAAGTTTTTTCCGGCTATTTGAGCGATGCCATTGGTCGTCGAAAACCACTGGTACTTTTTGGCTATGGCCTGGCAGCCCTGGTAAAACCGATATTTCCCGTTGCCGATTCTGTCTGGCTGTTTACCACAGCGCGCATGCTGGATCGCTTCGGCAAGGGCATACGCGGTGCACCTCGCGATGCCATGGTCAGCGAATTGTCACCGACTGAAATACGCGGTGCCAGTTTCGGTTTACGACAATCCATGGATACCGTGGGCGCCGTGCTGGGGCCTTTATTGGCAGTGGTCTTGTTATGGCTTACAGCCAACAATATCAATCTGGTGCTTTGGGTTGCGGTGATTCCCGGCTTTATCGCGGTGTTTTTATTGTTCACCTTTGTACCGGAACCCGGTATACAAAATAAAAAATCCGCCCGGCTACCGATTAATCGCGAAGGATTGAAACAACTGGGGAAACCCTTTTGGCGGCTGGTACTGCTTGGCACTGTCATTTCGCTGGCAAGATTTAGCGAAGCATTCCTGATTTTAAGAGCCTCGAATCTACACTTGCCGCTTACCTATATTCCATTGGTATTGGTGGTGATGAGCATCATATACGCATTATCGGCATACCCTGTCGGGAAATTGTCTGATCGCATGCCACGGCATCAATTACTCGCCATTGGAATGATTTTACTTGCACTGGCATGTCTCTGCTTGGCAATGGCCACCAATTACTGGCTGCTGTTTATGGGCATAGGCCTTTGGGGCCTGCATATGGGCTTCAGCCAAGGCATTCTGGCAAGCATGGTGGCGGATACCGCCAATGAATCGTACCGAGGCACCGCATTCGGCGTATTCAACCTTGTCTCCGGATTGGGCTTGTTGCTTGCCAGCGCGATTGCCGGCGTACTATGGGAATACATCAACCCATCCGCCAGTTTCATATTCGGCGGCATCGTGTCACTTGTATCGGTTTTGATGATCATGCGATCGGGTAAAACCATTTCGGCATAGTAAAGTCTTAAAAAGTCGGTTCGGCATGACATGGAATCATAAAAATCACGCAAGAATTCTGGCTGCCTTTCATTGTGAAATGCAATTCGCGAACGATGCTCGGAAAGAAAACGAATTAAACCTCGCATTTCGCCACTACGAACGCGCCCATATCTTGAGCCAAAAATATACTTTCCCCCACATCAAAAGCCATATTGGCATGCTGCGAATAGGCTGGTTGAGAAAAGACATGCGTGAAATAGCCGGCCAGTGCGTTCGCATGGTCGCAGCGTTGCTTTTTAGTAAAATTTGGGTGCCTATTGGCAATACCGGGGGTGCCAATGTCAGCGCCTTGAAACCGATGCCGATTCCGGA
>CAZPCE010000045.1:0-8208 GCA_964584915.1 uncultured Arenimonas sp.
GTGATCGTGTCTGTTTCCATTAGGAAGCCGGTGGGCAATTATTTTTTCCGTACGTACAAGGTCTCCAAGCGCTTTGATTCGGATATTTCCGCCGTCTGTGCGGCATTTTTTGTCCAGTTTGAGGGAGAAAAAATTGCGGCCTGCAGACTGTCTTATGGCGGCATGGCGGCGATTCCGATGCGGGCAGGGGCGACTGAGGCCCAGCTGGCAGGCAGGAGGTGGGACGAATCGGTCGTTCAATCTGCCATGGATGCACTTGCCGCGGATTTCGCGCCCTTGAGCGATATGCGTGCGACAGCTGCCTATCGGATGGCAGTTGCACGTAATCTGCTATACCGGTTTTGGCTTGAAAGCCGCACAGCCCACCCGCTTCCGGCGCACGAAGTCAGCGTTTTCGCGCTGCCGAATCAGCAATGACTACCGTTGCCTTTGCAGATGTGAACGGCCAGGCTGCGGGCAGGGACAGTCCGCATGAATCGGCGCGCCTGCATGTATCCGGCGAAGCCGCTTATGTGGACGATTTGCCAATGCTGGAAGGCAGTCTTTTTGCCGCGCTGGGATTGAGTGACCGTGCGCATGCGCGGTTGGTTGGTCTCGATCTCAGTGCGGTTCGATCGGCCACCGGCGTTGTAGACCTATTGCTCGCTGCTGACATTCCGGGCAACAACAATTGCGGACCAATCCTTGCCGATGAACCGATACTCGCAGGTTCGCTGGTGCAATATATCGGGCAACCGATTTTTGCCGTGCTGGCAGATAGCTACGAAGGCGCCCGTTTTGCAGCGCGATTGGCGACGATTTCCTATGCCGACATGCCAGCGGAATTGTCCCCGTGTTCCGCGCGTGCAAAGGGCTCATACGTGCTGTCACCCATGCACCGGGTTCGTGGTGAACCTGAGAGTGCCATTGCGAGCGCGCCGAACCGGATAGCCGGATCGATGCAGTGTGGTGGGCAGGAGCACTTCTACCTTGAGGGGCAGGTCTCGTATGCGGTGCCGGAAGAGGGGGGCGGCATTCGCGTGCATTGCTCAACACAGCATCCCAGCGAAATGCAGCATCTGATCGCGCATGCGCTTGCTGTGCCCGCAAATCAGGTACGGATTGAAGTTCGCCGCATGGGTGGAGGATTCGGGGGCAAAGAATCCCAATCTGCACTCATAGCCTGCGTAGCCGCTCTGGCAGCCCGTAAGCTTGGCCGCCCGGTCAAACTGCGACTGGACCGTGATGATGACTTCATGATCACCGGCAAGCGGCATGATTTCCATTATGACTACCAGGCAGGCTTTGACGAGAATGGCGTGATCAAAGGTTTCATTGTCGAGATGACCTCGCGAGCCGGGTTCTCGGCTGATCTGTCCGGTCCGGTGATGTCGCGAGCCATCTGTCATGTCGACAATGCTTACTATCTGGAGCATGTTGCGGTCACTGGATTTATGGCGAAAACCAATACCCAGTCGAACACTGCCTTTCGCGGTTTCGGTGGGCCCCAGGGTGCATTCTGCGTCGAGTACCTTATTGACGATGTCGCGAGGAATATCGGCAGCGATCCACTCGATGTGCGAAGACGTAATTTCTATAATCGGAACGAGCGAAACACAACTCATTACGGAATGACCGTTGAAGATAACGTGATCGAAGAACTGGTTACGCAGCTGGAGGTTTCAAGTGAATACCGTGAGCGTCGCCGACGGCTGACGTCATTCAATGCGGCAAGCCCCGTCCTGAAAAAAGGCCTTGCTCTGACGCCGGTCAAGTTCGGCATCTCTTTCAACATGGTTCATTACAACCAGGCTGGCGCTCTGGTGCATGTGTACACGGACGGCTCCGTGGTGGTAAACCATGGTGGCACAGAGATGGGGCAGGGCCTGCACACAAAAGTATTACAGGTTGTCGCGACCGAGTTGGGCATACCAATTGAAAGTATTCGGATTACTGCAACGGATACCAGCAAGGTGGCCAATACATCCGCCACGGCGGCATCCACCGGCAGCGACCTCAATGGCAAGGCGGCACAGGATGCCGCGCGAACCATCCGACATCGACTTGCCGTTGTGGCAGCTGAGCGATTCGGTGTTGCTCCGCCTGCGGTCTGTTTCGCGGACGGACAGGTTTCGGCGGATGGACAGTCAATGCTGTTTCGTGAACTGGTCGTGCTTGCGTATCACGCCCGGGTCCAGCTTTGGTCTGATGGCTTCTATGCAACGCCCAAACTAAGCTGGAACCGGGAGCAGATGGAAGGGCGCCCGTTTCTCTATTTTGCCTACGGTGCAGCAGTCTCAGAGGTCGTTATCGATACGCTCACGGGTGAGTCACGGTTGTTGCGCGTCGACATACTTCACGACGCCGGCAATTCGATCAACGACGCGATCGACAAGGGACAGGTGGAGGGAGGCTTTGTACAGGGTATGGGCTGGCTGACAACGGAGGAGCTTTGGTGGGATGAAAGCGGCAGGCTGAAGACGCACGCTCCGTCGACTTACAAGATACCCGCAGTCAATGATTGCCCCACCGATTTTCGCGTTTCGTTGTTTCGAAATACAAACAGTGAAGACACCATCTTTCGCTCCAAAGCGGTGGGGGAGCCACCGGTTTTACTCGCATTCTCCGTTTTTTTTGCGATTCGTGATGCAATCGCAAGCGTTGCGGGCAACCGAATCAACCCGCCAATTGACGCACCGGCAACGCCGGAGGCAATACTCCGTGCTGTTGATGCGGTTCGCAAGGCGGGCGCATGACGCACTGGCTTGATGACCTGGCAACGCTGTTGCAGGCGGGTGAAGACTGTGTTGCGGTTACGGTCACCGCCACAAGAGGTTCGGTTCCGCGCGATGCTGGCACGAAAATGCTGGTGACCGCCACGCAGGTCCGTGGCACGATCGGTGGCGGAAATCTGGAACACAAGGCAATTGAAATTGCCCGCGGGCTGCTAGGTGGCAGGCGCCTGGTGACCACCCGGCGGTTTCCGCTCGCAGCAAGTCTGGGGCAATGCTGTGGCGGCCTGGTCAATCTATTGTTTGAACCGGTCTTATCGGATGCCAGTTGGGTTTACGCCGCATCCGCCGCGCTTGCGAGCGATGGCCATTGCGCGATCGTGACGGCGACGACTGGTGATGGGCTACGGGGAAAACTCGTCGTCACTGGTACGACCTGGTCAGGCTGCATCGGTAACGTAGCGCACGACGTTGTGGCTGTTCAGAGGGCACGCAAGCGACTTGTGCTGGCCGGCGAACCGGGTGTCGATGTCATAAACGGCACAGAGTGCTTTGTCGAGCTGTTGCATCGGCACGACTTTGACATCGTGTTGTTTGGGGCTGGTCACGTTGGCCGGGCGTTGGTGAAGATCCTTGCTGAACTTGACTGCCGAGTCAGATGGGTGGATTCCAGGGAGCATGAGTTTCCGGCAAAAATACCGGCAAACGTCCAGCGAATCGTCGAAGAATGCCCGGAATTGGAAGTAAAGCATGCCGTCGCCGGAAGTTACTTTCTGGTGATGACTCACAGCCATCCGTTGGATCAGGTGCTTAGCGAAGCCATTCTTCGCCGTGGCGACTTTGCCTATTTCGGTCTGATCGGTTCGTTAACCAAGCGCCGGCTTTTTGAAAAGCGAATGCTCGATCGGGGCATAGGGCAAGAAAAATTCGCGTCGATGACTTGCCCGATCGGTAGTGGCGGGCCGGAATCAAAGGCGCCAATGGCCATCGCGGTGGCCGTTGCAGCCGAGCTGATCACGCATCGCTCGCATGCCAGAGTAACTGACACGGCTGAACGCGTATCGGTAGGTGAAACTCAAGCACCAGCGCGCCTTTCAGGGCGAAAACTGTCTGGAGGCCGCACCAGTGCTTGAGTTTTCTGTCACGTTGCGGGTGTCGGGCTGAGATGGAAGCTTACTTCATCGACTGGCTCAGCCTGCTGGTGCGCTGGCTCCACCTGGTTGCCGGGGCGGCCTGGATTGGCGCGTCCTTTTACTTTGTCATGCTCGACAGTTCCCTCAAGGCCCCGGCCAGCAAGTCTGATATTGAGCGTGGCGTATTTGGCGACTACTGGGCGGTACATGGTGGCGGTTTTTATCGAAGTCAAAAGTATCTCACCGGTCCCAAGGGTGAAGCACTGACAGAGGATTTGCACTGGTCCAAATGGGAGGCCTACACCACCTGGCTGTCGGGCATCGGGTTGCTCGCACTCATTTACTGGTTCGGCGCAAACACGTACCTGGTTGACACGTCCGTCATGGCGCTTGCGCCGGGCTCGGCAATCCTCATCAGCATGGCGTTTGTCGTCGGCGGCTGGCTCGCGTACGACGTGCTCTGCAGGTTCGCAAACGGCAGCGAGAACTTATTGGCGGGACTGGTATTTGTGCTGGTACTGGTCGCCGACTGGGCGCTGTTCCAGATTTTCAACGCGCGTGCGGCTGTGGTGCATGTCGGCGCGATGATGGGCACGATGATGGTGGGAAATGTGTTTTTCCACATTATTCCTGGGCAGAAGCAGATGGTTGCCGCGATCCGCGCCGGACGGCCTGTTGATCCCGCACCCGGACTCATTGGCAAACAAAGATCGGTACACAACACCTATTTCACGCTGCCGGTGTTGTTTGTCATGATCAGCAACCACTATCCGATGATTTACCGTGACCGGCATGGCTGGATAGTTCTCGGCGCGGTGATGTCGGCAGGGGTGTTGATCCGGCAATTTTTTGTGACGCGCAGGCGCGGGCAGCAACAAGCATGGTATTTGGTCGTCGCCGGTGCATTTGTTGTGGGCGCGGCCGCCTACCTTGCGCCGGAACTGAAGTCCGTTCCAGCAATTCGATCAAATGTCGTTACGTTTGCCGAGGTAAAGTCCGTGATCAACCGCCGTTGTGTGGCCTGCCACGCAATGGCACCGACCTATGATGGGTTTGCACAACCGCCAAAGGGGCTGATGCTGGAAGATGCTGGTGCGATTGGCCAGCATGCAGCGAAGATCGCCGAGACCGTCGCAAATCGGTACATGCCACTTGGCAACCTGACGCGGATGACCGACGAAGAGCGCGCGCTGGTTGCTACATGGTTTGCACAGGGCGCCCGCATCAGATGACGCATGCGCAGACGACAATGAGACCGAAAATATCTGGCCAGGCACAGGCGTTTCGAGCCTCGATCCTGCATTTCCTGAGTGATCCACATGAGACGCCAGAATCCGCGGTGGACTATTTCGAGGACGGCCTGCTGATTGTGGAAAACGGCCGTGTCGTAGTCGTTGGCGACGCACCGCCGCTTTTGGCGTTGCTGCCGGCAGATACGGAAGTTGTCGATTATCGCGGCAAATTGATTCTGCCCGGATTTGTCGACACCCACCTACACTTTGCGCAAGCCGACATCATTGCTGCGCATGGTTCCCAAGTACTTGAATGGCTGGAACGTTACACGTTTCCGGTTGAGCGCCAGTTTGCCGATCCGGAGCATGCTGCGGCTGTTGCGGAGTTTTCCGCCGGCGAGATGCTGCGCAACGGCACCACAACCTCAATGATGTTTGCAACGGTTCATCGCACGTCGGTCGATGCGATCTTCCACGCTGCGCAAATACGTGGCATGTGCATGATCGCCGGCAAGGTGCTGATGGACCGCAATTGTCCCGACACATTGTGCGAGCCAGCGGAAGCCGGCTTTGAAGCGAGCCAGGCATTGATCCGCGACTGGCATAACCGGCCCGGTACAAGATTGCGATACGCGGTTACGCCGCGCTTCGCACCAACCTCAACGGAGCGTCAACTCGAGCTCTGCGCGCGCCTGCTGGACGAACATGCTGGCGTCTACCTGCAAACCCACCTCGCGGAGAATCGGCATGAATGCGCCTGGGTTCGCGAGCTCTTCCCCTGGAGCAAGAGCTACCTTGACGTTTACGACCACTTTGGTCTGGTGCGGCCAAGAAGCGTCTTTGCCCACTGCATTCATGTTGCCGATGCGGATCGCCAATTGATGGCGAAGACGGGGGCTGCAATGTCCTTTTGTCCGACATCCAATCTCTTCCTGGGTAGCGGTCTGTTCAATGCCGATTCGGCACGTTCATATCAAGTCCGCGTCGGGCTTGGCACGGATGTTGGGGGAGGGACCAGTTTCAGCCTGTTGCGAACACTGCACGAGGCATACAAAGTAATGCAATTGCAGGGGCAGGCAATGGACGCCTTGCAAGGGCTGTATCAAATAACACTGGGCGGTGCGCAAGCGCTTGATCTTGATGACGAGGTTGGCAATTTTGTGGCGGACAAGTTCGCCGATTTCGTCGTGCTGGATCAGGCGGCGACGCCGCTCATCGCACGTCGCATCGGGATGGCAAAAACATTAGCAGAAAAGCTGTTTGTCATGATGATGATGGGCGATGAGCATGTGGTTGCCGCCACCTATGTCCAAGGGATACGGCAGTTTACGCGCGACGACCGGTAGTGGGCGGCTATATGCAGGAACGGTGTCCAGTTGCGCTGGCATCAATACGGCGTTTTTCAGTGCAAGTGCAATGTGCCGTGCAGTGCTATAATTTTTCGGAATTCAACGAATTGCGAAAGGGCCGCCATGTGGCCGCAACGCCAAGCACGTATCGGGCGCTGTGACCGGCGGGAAACCAGATGGTTATGACACCGCTGACTACACCAACGATTATTTATGCGGGGCCGCGCGGCTAGTCATTGACGTTGTTCGTTACAAATACCAACAAAAGCGCGGTTGTCCGCGCTTTTTCTTTTTTGAATCTGGAGTTTGCCATGATTGCCATTACGCTTCCGGACCAGTCGGTCCGACAATTCGATCAACCGGTTTCCGTCGCCGAGGTAGCGGCAAGCATTGGAGCAGGTCTCGCCAAAGCGGCATTGGGAGGAAAAGTTGATGGCAGACTGGTCGATACCAGTCACGTGATCGAATCCGATGCCCGGCTCGCAATCATCACCGACAAAGACGCAGACGGCTTGGACCTGATTCGCCATTCGACCGCCCATCTGCTGGCGTATGCGGTCAAGGAGCTGTTTCCCGACGCGCAGGTTACGATCGGCCCGGTTATCGAACACGGCTTCTACTACGATTTTGCCTACAAGCGTCCATTTACCCCCGACGACCTGGCGGCGATTGAGAAAAGGATGGCCGAGCTCGCCCGGCGCGATATTCCTGTGACGCGCAAGGTCGTGACGCGCGACGACGCGGTCGCCTATTTCAAAGGACTGGGCGAACATTACAAGGCCGAAATCATCGCGTCGATCCCGGCTGACCAGGATGTATCGCTTTACTCCGAAGGTGAATTCACTGACCTGTGTCGTGGTCCGCATGTCCCATCAACCGGAAAACTGAAAGTATTCAAGTTGATGAAAGTTGCCGGTGCCTACTGGCGCGGCGATTCCAAGAACGAAATGCTGCAACGCATTTACGGCACGGCCTGGGCGAAGAAGGAAGATCAGGAAGCGTACCTGCATATGCTGGAAGAAGCGGAGAAGCGCGATCACCGCAAGCTCGGCAAACAACTCGACCTCTTCCACATGCAGGACGAAGCGCCGGGAATGGTGTTCTGGCATCCGAAGGGCTGGGCGATCTGGCAGCAGGTCGAACAGTACATGCGTCGCGTGTACCAGGAAAATGGCTATCAGGAAATCCGCTGCCCGCAAATCCTCGATCGTTCGTTATGGGAAAAGTCAGGGCATTGGGAGAATTACAAGGACAACATGTTCACCACGGAATCGGAAAAACGCGATTTCGCGATCAAACCGATGAATTGCCCGGGACATATTCAGGTTTTTAACTCGGATTTGCGCTCATATCGCGATTTGCCCCTGCGCTACGGTGAATTTGGATCCTGTCACCGTAATGAAGCCTCCGGCGCGCTTCACGGCATTATGCGGGTACGGGGCTTTGTTCAGGACGATGGCCATATTTTCTGTACGGAAGACCAGATTCAATCGGAATGTCTTGATTTCACTAGACTTTTGCAAAAGGTCTATGCGGATTTTGGATTTACCGAAATCATTTACAAGTTGTCCACGCGACCGGAAAAGCGGGTTGGGTCAGAGGAATCATGGGATAAGGCTGAAAAAGCCCTTGCAGATTCATTGGATGCGTGTGGCGTTCCCTGGGAAGAACTGAAGGGTGAAGGTGCCTTCTACGGTCCGAAGATTGAGTTTTCACTCAAGGATGCGCTCGGCCGGGTCTGGCAATGCGGGACCATGCAGGTTGACTTCACCATGCCGGTTCG
>CAZPCE010000045.1:8308-13800 GCA_964584915.1 uncultured Arenimonas sp.
GATTTGCGCAATGAAAAAATTTCCTATAAAATACGGGAACATAGCTTGCAAAAAGTGCCTTTTTTGCTGATATTGGGCGATAAGGAAATGCAGGCTCAAACCGTGACAGCACGAGTTCGGGACGGTAAAGGCGGCGGCGAAAGCTTGCCGCCAATGACTCTCGACGCATTCGTTTCGCATTTGAACGCGGATATTGCGGCTAAAAGGTAGCCGCTATTTTTGTTTTGAATGCAGCCGTAATTTAGCCCTTGAGGCGGTGGTGAACACCGCCCAAGACAAACCGTAATAATTAGGAGAGTTTTATCGCTACTGACAAAGATGTCCGAATCAACAGTGAGATTGTTGGTCTCACCGAGGTTCGGTTGCTTGGCAAAGAAGCTGAGCCACTTGGCATTGTGAGCTTGATGGAAGCAAATCGGCTCGCAGAGGAAGCGGAATTGGATCTGGTGGAAATTGCGCCGACGGCGAAACCACCTGTTTGCCGCATTATGGATTTCGGCAAGTTCAAATATCGCGAAGCCAAGAAGGCTCACGAAGCCAAGTTAAAGCAGAAGCAGATTCAGGTTAAGGAAGTAAAATTCCGTCCGGGTACTGACGATGGTGATTACAACATCAAGGTGCGAAATCTGAAGCGCTTTTTGGAAGAGGGCGACAAGACAAAGATTACCCTGCGCTTCCGTGGTCGGGAAATGGCTCATCAGGAATTGGGCATGGCATTGCTCAAGCGCGTTGAAGCCGATTTGGCCGAGTTGGGGCAGGTAGAACAGTTTCCGAAAATGGAAGGTCGCCAGATGGTCATGATGGTTGGCCCGAAGAAAAAACATTGACGAGTTTCAGTTAAAAGGGGGCGCTGGCCCGGAAACAATCCAGCGCAAACAAGCTGACTTCAGGTTCAAAGAGTGGAATGGTTCCACCACCTGCTGCGGCAACGTAGTCAAAAGGTAGACAAATGCCCAAGATGAAAACCAAGAGCGGTGCCGCCAAGCGGTTCAAGCCGCGCGGTAGCGGCTCCATCAAGCGCTCCATGGCGTTCAAGCGCCACATCCTCACCAAGAAAACCACCAAGAGCAAGCGTCAATTGCGTGGTACGGCTGAGATCCACGCCACCAACATGGGCCATGTCCGCGACATGCTGCCCTACGCGTAAGGAGAGCGACCATGCCAAGAGTTAAACGTGGTGTAACCGCTCGCGCGCGTCACAAGAAAGTACTGGATCTGGCCAAGGGTTACCGCGGCCGTCGCAGTACCGTGTTCCGTATCGCCAAGGAAGCGGTCATGAAGGCCGGGCAGTATGCCTATCGCGATCGTCGCGCCAAAAAGCGCGTCTTCCGCGCACTGTGGATCGCTCGTATCAATGCTGCCGTACGTGATGGCGGCATGACCTACTCGCGCTTCATGAACGGCTTGAAACGTGCTCATGTTGAGGTTGATCGCAAGGTCCTCGCCGACCTGGCGGTGATGGACAAGCCGGCATTTGCACGATTTATGGAGCAGGCGAAAGCGGGCCTCGCCGCATAAAGCGAAAATCGTTCGTCGCAACGCAGAACGAAAAAAGGCCCGCTGCAACATACAGCGGGCCTTTTTCCTTATCGGAACACCTCGAAAAGTGTCGTCCTATATGTCCTCGCTTGAAGCAATCCTGACTGATGCAGCTGTAACACTGGGCAACGTGAAATCGATGCCCGAACTGGAACAGGTCAAGGCAAAGTACCTTGGAAAATCAGGCTCGCTGACGGAGCAGATGAAACTGCTTGCCAAGCTTGCGCCCGAAGAAAAAAAAACCGCTGGCGCGGCCATCAATCAGGCAAAAACCGCGCTTGAGGCGCTACTGTCAGATGCCAAAGGCCGTATTGTCAATGCCGAACTTGAATCCAAACTCGCCACTGAAGCCATCGATGTCACGCTGCCGGGTCGCAATCCCGGTGTCGGCGGATTGCATCCGGTCACTCGTGCACTCGAACGCATCGAAGCCTTGTTTGCCACGATGGGTTTTTCGGTTGCAGACGGTCCGGAGATCGAAAACGATTATTACAATTTCACTGCACTCAATACACCGCCGAATCATCCCGCGCGTTCGATGCAGGACACCTTTTATATCGCGAACTCCGAACACGTGCTTCGTACCCATACCTCTCCGGTGCAAATCCGCCACATGCAGGCGCAGGCACAGAAGGGCGGACCGCCAATTCGAATCATTTGCCCGGGTCGCGTCTATCGCTGTGACCACGACGCGACGCACTCGCCGATGTTTCACCAGATCGAGGGCCTGTGGGTCGACGAGGGCATCAGCCTGGCGGACCTCAAGGCGACGCTGACACAGTTTTTCCGTGCGTTCTTTGAACGCGAGGACATGCAGATTCGTTTTCGCCCGTCATTCTTTCCGTTCGTCGAGCCCGGTGTCGAGGTGGATATGGAATGGGAGAACAAGGGCGGCAAGATCAAGTGGCTGGAAATCGGGGGCGCCGGTGTGGTGCATCCTCAGGTGCTTCGGAACGGCGGAATCGATCCTGAAAAATACTCCGGATTTGCCTTCGGCATGGGACTGGATCGTCTTGCAATGCTGAAGTACGGCGTGAATGACCTGCGCCTGTTTTTCGAGAACGACATGCGTTTCTTGAGCCAGTTTCGCTGACAGGACTAAAGATGAAAGTTTCCGTAAATTGGCTTAAAGAGCTGGTCGACATTGAACTGTCGACCGACGAGTTGGCGCACCAGCTGACCATGGCCGGTCTTGAGGTTGAGGAAATAACTCCGGTTGCCGCCTCTTTCGAGCGGATCGTGGTGGCAGAAGTCACATCGACGGCTCCTCACCCCAACGCCGACAAACTGCGCGTGTGCGAAGTCAATACCGGCGCGGGCGGCATCTTGCAGATCGTCTGCGGGGCACCGAATGTCGTTGCGGGCATGAAGGTGCCGTGCGCGCTGGTTGGTGCGAACTTGCCTGGCATGGAAATCAGGCAGGCAAAGTTGCGTGGTGTCGAGTCGAACGGAATGCTCTGCTCAGCGCGCGAACTTGGCCTGTCCGACGAGCATGCCGGCCTGTTGCAACTGGCGGACGATGCGCCGATCGGAATGGACATACGCCAGTACCTTGAACTGGACGACGTCTATCTCACGCTGAAGATGACCCCTAACCGCGGCGATTGCTTGTCGATGACAGGTATCGCCCGCGATCTGGCTGCGGTCACCGGTTGCGAACTGCGCATTCCGACAACCGCCCCGGTGGCAAATACCTGCAGCCAATCGCGGCCGGTGTCGATTGCCGAGCCCAAGGCTTGTGGCGTGTACCTTGGCCGGAAAATTACCAACATCAATGCGAATGCGGCGACTCCAGACTGGATGAAGCGCCGGCTGGAACGAGCGGGTTTCAGGTCGATTTCGCCGCTGGTCGATATCACCAATTACCTGACGCTGGAGCGCGGGCGGCCGATGCACGCCTTTGACGATGACAAACTGTCCGGCGACATTGGTGTGCGGTTTGCGGGCCCTGGCGAGCAGATTACGCTGCTCAATGACCAGCGTGTCGATCTGCAGCCGGACATGTTGCTGATCACGGATTCAAACCGACCGGTCGCGATGGGCGGCGTCATGGGTGGACTCGATACTATGTGCACCGCCAGCACCCGCAACGTGTTCTTTGAAGCGGCGTACTTTGATCCCGGGGTCATTCAAGGCAAGACCCGCGTTCTTGGCATCAACTCCGACGCCGCATACCGGTTTGAGCGCGGCGTCGATCCGGCTGGAGCGCGCGACGGTATCGAGTATGCAACCCGGCTGACACTGGACATTTGCGGTACACCCGACACACAAGTCGGTCCGATCGAACAGGCATGCGGTGTGTTGCCGCCGCGACCACCGGTGCGGGTTCGCCCTGCGCGGGTGGAGCAACTTATCGGCATGCAGATTCCGGTCGAGGAAATGGTCGCGATGCTGCAGCGCCTGCAATGTACCGTGACGAACGAGCCCGGCGTGTTGATTGTTACCCCACCGTCATTTCGCTTTGACCTGTCGATCGAGGAAGACTTCGTCGAAGAAATTGCGCGTGTGCAGGGCTATGACCGGGTGCCGTCGACACCTCCTCGATCGTTGGTACCGATGTCGCCGATTCCTGAAGGTGTGCGTTCACGACATTCAATACGGCATACGCTCGCGGACCTAGGCTACCAGGAAGTCATCAATTACAGCTTCACGCCCGATGCGTGGGAAGCGGATTTCGCCGCGAACAGTGCACCCTTGCGTCTTGCCAACCCGATTGCGAGCCATTTGAGCGTCATGCGCAGCAACCTCGTGGGCGGACTGCTTGCATCACTCCAGCACAATCTGAATCACGGTGAAACCCGGGTCAAGATTTTCGAGATCGGCCGCTGTTTTCTTGCCGACCAGGCAAATACTGCCGCCCAGCCCGAACGGGTCGGCGGACTGGTCTACGGCACAAGATTCCCTGAACAATGGGGTGAGGGCGGTCAAAAAGGGGCTAACGCTGACTTTTATTCCGTCAAGGGCGAGATCGAGGTGCTGATGCAAGCGTTGGACATCCGGTTTGAAAAACTGTCGCATGCGGCCTTGCATCCGGGCCGCGCAGCGGCAATTGTATTGGACGGGATTTCCGTGGGCATGATCGGCGAGTTGCATCCGCGCTGGCAACAAAAATATGACCTGCCGATGGCTCCGGTGCTGTTTGAAATCGACATTGAAGCCATTACTCGCCTGCCGTTATTGACCTACCGGCCTATTTCCCGGATGCAAGCATTGCGGCGGGATATCGCATTGCTGGTGCCGGAAAACACCGAAATCCAGGCACTGCTGGACATCATAAATGACCGAAGAATGCCCTCAGTCATTGAGTTTGCACCTTTTGACATTTACCGCGGTCAAAACCTCGAATCCGGGAAAAAAAGTGTTGCGCTTCGGGTAGTTATGCAGGATACTGCCAGAACTTTGACAGATTCTGAAGCGGACAGCAAAGTTTCAGAAATAGTTGAAGTGTTATATCAAAAGTTTGGCGCAACTCTCAGAAAATAAAGAGAAAAAGTTATGACGCTGACAAAAGCGGAACTTGCCGACTTGATGTTCGAAAAAGTTGGCTTGAACAAGCGCGAAGCCAAGGATATGGTGGAGTCCTTTTTTGAGGAAATCCGCCTCGCGCTTGAAAACGGCGACAGTGTCAAACTGTCCGGCTTCGGCAACTTTCAGTTGCGAAACAAACCACAGCGCCCAGGGCGCAACCCCAAGACCGGGGAAGAGATTCCGATTACGGCGCGGCGTGTTGTCACATTTCATGCCAGTCAAAAACTGAAGAGCCTCGTGGAGAAGTCGTTCAATGGAACCGTTGCTAACCAGTAGTCTGCCGACGATTCCGGCAAAGCGTTACTTCACGATCGGCGAAGTCAGCGAACTTTGCGGTGTCAAACCGCACGTGCTGCGGTACTGGGAACAGGAGTTCACCCAATTAAAGCCGTTGAAGCGTCGTGGCAATCGGCGTTACTACCAGC
>CAZPCE010000046.1:0-13572 GCA_964584915.1 uncultured Arenimonas sp.
ATGGAATGAGACCTGGGGTTTGGCAATCAACGAGGCAATGAATCTGGCGACGCCGGCCATCGTCAGTTCGCAAGTGGGTTGCGGGCCTGACCTGGTGCTGAATGGAAACACCGGCTGGATTTTTCAGGCGGGAAATGTCGATGAACTTGCTACAATTCTGCATCGGGTGATGGCAATGGATCGCGCTGATCTGGATGCAATGGGGCAATCCGCATTCGAGCGCGTACAGTCGTATTCCTACCAGCATGCCTGCCAATCACTGGTGGAAACATTCACGCGGGTCCTGCAATAAAAATAATGATCAGGGAAACAAGATTGCCATGTCACGGTTCACGATAAGCAAGAAAAAACTGCGCGGCAATCTCACCTTGCTGGTAGCGATAAGTTTTACGGTATTGGGCTTGATAAGCAGCAATCCGTTGCTGACCTTGGCTGCTTTTGCCTTGTTGATTTTTTTTGCAAAAATGTTCTGGCGCCCGGGTGAACCGCCGGTACTGTTTTACATGATGGGCTACCAATGGTTGCAGGCGACCATCCTCATTTTTTCGGCTGACGTGCAGGGATTGCCTTTGCAGGATATTGATAAAAGCCAGAATGTCGGGGAAGCCACCTGGTTATCGATGCTGGGCTTGCTGGTGGTGTCGTTGGGGCTGCGGCTGGGTGCCGGACGCAGTTATGCGGCTTTCTCGCAACCGATTGTTGACAGCCATGCTTCGCAGCTTTCGGTAAGGCGACTGTTTTTCGCCAGTCTGCTGGCGATGGCCTTTGCCGGCGGAATGGGAGTATTTGCCTACGTTGTGCGAGGACTGAGCCAACCGATCCTGATTGCTTCCTGGATTCACTGGATCGTGATTTATATCTTTGCCTATACCGTGTTGTCGCAGAAACGCGGTTATCTGGAATTGGCGCTCATTTTTGCGGCTGAAATCCTGATCGGATTTCTGGGTTTTTTCAGCGAGTTCAAAATCATTCTGATGATTTTCTTACTGGCCGCTTTGGCTGCGCCGTCCGCTTTGAGCGGTGTCCGGCTGAGGGTAGCGCTGGGTGTAAGCGCCTGCATCCTGGTGTTGGGCGTGGTGTGGACGGGCATCAAGCAGGACTATCGAATCTTCCTTAATCAGGGCACGACGCAGCAGGTGGTTCTGGTTCCGATCGACGAGCGTATCGATAAATTAATCGAGCTGGTCGGTGATATGGATGGCGAAAGTATTTCCGAATCGGTGCAGACCCTGGTCCAACGCGTTTCCTACGTCCATTTCTTCGGCGAAGCCATGCATATCGTGCCTGATCGCATTCCTTATGAAGACGGAAAATTATGGGGCGAAGCGATCCAGAATTTCCTGATGCCGCGGATATTGAATCCCGATAAACCCATGCTCGATGACTCGGTGCGCACTGCCCGTTACATTGGCCGCCATGTAGCCGATGCCGACGATGGAACCTCGATCAGTCTTGGCTACATTGCCGAAAGCTACATCGATTTCGGCCCGATATGGATGGCGGCCCCCTTGTTTCTCTGGGGATTGTTCGTTGGTTTCGTCTATCGCAAATTGGTCCGATCCACTTCCTATCCACTGTTTGGCTATGGTGCCGCCGCTGTATTGATCAGTATTGGTGCTTCGGTGCTTGAGGTTTCCAACGTGAAAATGGTCGGCGGCATGGTGTTGGGTTTCGTGCTTTTCTACATTATCCAGCGGCTGTTTGCAAAACGTATATTGCGATTGCTGGTGATGCCCAGAAAGCCGGACGCCAGCGTCGATACGATTGGTCGGGAATACTACAAATAAAAATGACCGTCTCGACGAAAAAGAAGAAAGTCGCTCTTGTGGTGCCGTCTCTATTCGACGGCGGTGGCGTACCCGCCGTTGCGCGCTTCATCAAAGACAGCATTTTGCGTTCAGGTGAGTTCGAACTGAAGCTGGTATCGCTGGCAACGTCGCATCGGGATGATAGCAGCGTGCGTTTGTCCAATCCCTTGAGCTGGTTGAACGGAATCAGAATTAAAAAAGGCGAGTGGGATGGACTGCCTTATTCGCATGTGGGTTGCATGGGTTCGGAACTGGAATTCCAGCGCATGAAACCCCGTGCAGCATTGCGCGAAGTATTAAGCGATTGCGACGTGATCCAGGTGGTCAGCGGCAGCCCGGCCTGGGCCTTGCCTGTTGTAGGGATCGGCAAACCGGTTGCCCTGCAGGTGGCGACGCGCGCGATTGTCGAGCGTCGTCGAAAGGAAAAAGTGGAGCGCGGACCGGTTGCCTGGTGGCATTGGGTGATGACGCGCATCACCAATAAAATGGATGACAAGGCGCTACGTGAAGTCGATGCCGTCCAGGTCGAAAACAACTGGATGCAGGAATATGCCAATACGATTGGCTTGCAATCTACCTGGGTTCGCTTTGCGCCGCCGGGAATCGATGCCGATGTGTTTCATCCGGTTGACCAACGTCTGTACTCGGATTTGACGGGTCGTTATATTTTATCCGTAGGCCGTTTTGATGATCCGCGAAAAAATATCGGCTTGCTGCTGGAAGCTTACGCCTTGATGCGGTTTTCGATGAGTGATCCGCCGCGATTATTGCTCGCCGGAGCGGGCGATCCGGGGGCTGAATTTTGGCAGCGCGTACGTGAGCTGGATATTGAAAATTCAGTGAGTTTTCACCTGCGCCCGACTCGCGAACAATTGGTCAGGTATTACCAGCAGGCGCTTTGTTTTGCGCTGTCCTCGGATGAAGAAGGTTTTGGCGTCGTACTGGCCGAAGCCCTCGCGTGCGCGGTTCCAGTCGTCGCCACGCGATGCGGCGGACCGGAATCGATTGTTGTCGACGGGGTAAACGGCTTTCTGGTGCCGATGGGAAATGCACTGATACTCGCCAACCGACTGCAGTTGCTTGTACAAAATATGTCCTTGAACCAGCAGATGGGCCTTGCCGGAAGACAAACGGTGGAAGCGCGCTTCACCCAGGAATTGGCTGGTGAAGCTTTTCTCGATACCTATCGCCAATTGCTGAAAGACCAAAACGGGAAGGCGAGCTGACATGTGCGGTATTGCGGGTTTGCTCAGGGCTTCGTTGCAAGGCCGTTCAACACCGGAAGGTGCAGTGCAGACCATGTGCGACGTCATGCGCGCGCGAGGGCCCGATGCCGTTGGCTATTGGCATAACAACGAGGCCGAAGTCAGTCTGGGTCATCGGCGTTTGTCGATCATCGATCTGGACGAGCGTGCCAACCAGCCGATGATTTCGGACGACAATCGCTACGTGATCGTTTTCAACGGTGAAATCTACAATTTCCGCGAATTGCGCAAGCAACTCGAAAACGAAGGCGAAAGTTTTCGCACCGAAGGCGATACCGAAGTATTGTTGAAACTGTTTATTCGCGATGGCGAAAAAATGCTGCCGAAATTGCGAGGCATGTTTGCCTTCGCCATTTGGGACCAGCAGACCTGCAGCCTGTTCCTGGCGCGCGATCCTTACGGCATCAAGCCGCTGTATGTGGGCCGCAGCGGCGATGGTTGGTGTTTTGCATCGCAGGCAAAAGCGCTGCTGGCCTCGGGCGCGGTGTCGCATGAGCCCGATGTGGTGGGGCGCGCGGGTTTCTGGTTGCTGGGAACCGTGCCTTCGCCGCGAACTTTTTTTCGCGATATCAGCGTATTGCGTGCCGGCAGCTGGTGCCGTATCTCGCCGGAGACGCCGGATTTCAACCCCGTGGTTTATTGGGACATTGCCGATAGCTGGAGAAATGCTCCGGTGTGCCGCTTGCCGGAAAACGAGATTCGCGAAATCGTGCGCAACGCCTTGGTGGATTCAGTGCACAACCATCTGGTGGCTGATGTTCCGGTAGGCATTTTCTTATCCGGTGGCATCGACTCGGGCAGCCTGGCCGGGTTGATGAAAGAGGCAGGTGCCAATGATATTCAAGGCGTTACGATCGCGTTCGCGGAATTTGCCGGAAAGCCGCAGGACGAAGCGCCAGTGGCAGGCTTGCTGGCAAAGCATTATGGAATCAACCACCACGTACGTACTGTTACCCGAAGTGAATTTGAACAGGATTTGCCAAGAATTCTGAAAGCGATGGATTGCCCAAGCATCGATGGCATCAATACCTGGTATGCAAGCAAGGCGATTGCCGAACTTGGTTTGAAAGTGGTGCTGTCGGGCGTGGGCGGCGATGAACTTTTCTGTGGCTACCCGAGTTTCCGGCAAGTACCGAAATTGCTCGCGCGCTGGAAGAAAATAAAAGCCGTGCCGGGCCTGTCGAACCTGGTCGATGTTGCCTTCAACGTCAAGGCTTTTCAAAGCGATAATTCGCGCTGGCGCTGGATGGCGCGAGAAGCGAACAATCTATACGGCGCCTATTGGTTGCGTCGCGGTTTGTTTACGCCCGATCAGCTGCCGGAATTGATGCAGGAAACGTTTGCGCATGCGTCGTTGAGCGCCCTCAGCCCGAGTTCACTGGTCGAAATGATCGCGGGTGAATTGCCGGCCGATAATTCGCTCGCAGTAGGGCAAATGGAATCGATGTGCTATTTGCGCAACCAGCTGCTGCGAGATAGCGATTGGGCAAGCATGGACCACAGTGTCGAACTGCGGACACCTTTGGTGGATGCCTGGCTTCTGCGCGACTTGATGCCGGTGATGCAGGCGTTCTCTAAATTCCCCGACAAGAACCTGCTTTCACGCTCACCTGTCAAGCCACTGCCATTGGCGATAACGCAGAGAAAGAAAACCGGTTTCACTACACCGGTGCAGCAATGGCTAGCTGAAATGGTGCCGGAATTGAAAGAAGACGGCGGTAGCCGAAGCTGGGCGCGTTATGTCCATTCCCGTTTTTTGCAGGGAGTTGAATGATGCGTGTACTGCATGTCATTCCCTCGGTATCCGATTCCAGCGGCGGCCCCGGCAAAGCCATCGTGCAGATGGAGCAGGTATTGCTGGCCAGGAATGTCGAAGTCGTTACGGTGACCACGAACGACGATGGCAATGGCGACGTATTGTCGGTTGAATTGCAAAAACCGGTCTTGCATAACGGGACGAGCCGCATTTATTTTCCGATGCAGGTGCACGCCTATAAAATCTCGATGCCGTTGCGCCGCTGGCTGCTTCGGGAAATCAGGAACTTCGATGTCGTGCATGTGCATGCCGTGTTCTCGTTTGCGCCAGTCATGGCGGCCCTGATCGCCAGGAAAAACGGAATACCGTACGTGATACGTCCGCTCGGCGTGTTGAACCGCTACGGCATGACGAAACGGCGGAGTATTTTCAAACGCATTTCGCTTGCCGTTTTCGAAGGCAGGTTGTTGCGTGATGCGGCGGCCGTGCATTTCACTTCCGAACAGGAACGGATTGAAGCGGAAAGCCTCGGCGTAAAGCTTCGTTCGGAGGTATTGCCGCTGGGTATTGAACCGACGAACGCTGGGTCGGCAGACTTGATGCTTTCGGCGTTCCCGATGCTGAAAGGCCGGCGTTGCCTTTTGTATTTGTCGCGCATTGACCCGAAGAAAAATATCGAAACCCTGCTTGAATCGCTGGCAATGGTGAGAAAGGAAATTCCCGATGTCGCATTGATCATTTGCGGCGATGGCGACAAGAATTATCTTTCCGAACTGAAAAGCCAGGCGGCAAGGCTGGATGTCGACGACTGCATTGCCTGGACAGGGCATGTCGGCGGCCCAATGAAAGCGAGCGCTTTCGGTGCGGCCGAACTTTTCGTATTGCCGTCGTTTTCGGAAAATTTCGGCATTGCACCGGTGGAGGCCTTGTCGGCCGGTCTGCCTTGCGTGCTTGGGAACGGCGTCGCCGTCGCCGAGCGGGTGGCGGAAACAGGTGCCGGCCTCTCGGTCGAACCAACGCCGATTGCATTTGCGAAGGGCATCCTGTCCTTGATGCAGAGTCTGGATGCGCATGCAAAAGCCTGCGTCAGGGCGAAAGAGCTGGCTAAAACCGACTACGGTGTGGATACAATGGGTGACCGGTTGCTTGCCCTGTATCAGCGCCTGATTGCGGAAAAAAAACGGTCATGAAATCCCGAATTGCCCATTGTGTTCTTTATTGAAAATGTCAGAAGCCATAACACCACTGATACTGACCTGGAACGAAGAAGCCAATATCGGCCGGGTATTGGACCGCCTTTCATGGGCAAAAGAAATTGTGGTGCTCGATAGCGGCAGTACCGACAGGACGCTCGATATTTTGTCTGGCTACCGGAATGTACGGGTTGTATCGCGCAGGTTCGACAGTCATGCCAATCAATGGAATTTTGGATTGCAGGAATGCGGCATCACGAGCGAATGGGTGCTGGCGCTGGACGCCGACTATGTGCTTGACGATGAGTGTCTCGCCGGACTTGGAAAAATGGTGAATCAGTCCGGAATTTCCGGATGCCGTGCGCATTTTTATTTTTGCGTCAACGGGCAGCCGTTGCGAGGCACCCTGTATCCGCCGGTCACCGTTTTATACCGGCGCACGGAAGCGCAGTACATTCAGGATGGCCACACACAGCGCGTGAAAATCAGCGGTGTTGTATCCGATTTGCCGGGCCACATTCTTCATGACGATCGCAAAAGCCTTTCGCAATGGCTGCATGCGCAGGCCCGCTATGCCAATCTCGAAGCCGGCGTCTTGCTGCAAAGCCAGTGGTCCGAGTTGAGTTGGCCGCGGCGTTTGCGCCGGTGGCATGTGATCATGCCGGCGCTGATGTTTTTCTATTGCCTGGTTATCAAGCGCGGCGTGCTGGATGGTTGGGCCGGCTTGCATTACGCATTCCAGCGCGCGCTTGCCGAATCCATCCAGTCGATCATCTTGATTGAACACAGAATGGCCATCAAAAAAACGGGTCGGACGAAATGACCGATATCAGGACTACACGTTTGCGTCCAGCGGAAATATCGGGGAGCAACAAAATGGCGCGTGCGCTCTGGTCCGTGGTGTATCTGCTTTTGTTCCGACCCAGCCCGCGCGTCTTTCATTTCTGGCGTGCGTTTTTGCTGCGTTGCTTTGGCGCTAAGATTGGTTCGTCTGTCCGAATTTATTCCTCCGCCCGTGTCTGGGCACCCTGGAATTTGCGAATGGAAGACAATAGCTGCCTCGGTGAGTATGTCGATTGCTATTCGGTTGCCGGAATCGTTTTGCAAAAAAATGCGGTGGTAAGCCAGTACAGTTTCCTGTGTGCGGCAAGCCGCGATATTTCGTCGCTGGAAAAACCGCTGGTCGTTGGTGAAATCAACATCGGCGCCAATGCCTGGGTTGCCGCCGATGCCTTTGTCGGGCCCGGAGTATCGATCGGCGAAGGCGCGGTGGTGTCGGCACGAGCCAGCGTTTTCAAGGATGTCGAACCATGGACGGTCGTGGCGGGGAATCCCGCGGCATTCGTGAAACAGCGCGTGTTGAAACATGAAAGCCATCGCTGACCCAAAAAAAATCCTGATTCTCTGCGACTGGCTGCCACCGGATTTTGGTGCGGTTGGGCAGTACGCCGTTGGCTTCGCGAAGTCATTGGCCGAACAGGGTAATCAGGTCAGCCTGTTCGGTTTTTCATCGACCGCTTCCAGCAGGACGAAGGAATCGTTTGGTACCGGCAATGTGCTGACGCGCCGGATTCATCGCAGCCAGTATGACCGCGGTAATTTCATCAAGCGTGCTTTCTGGACTTTCGGCGCGAACATCGCGTTGCTGTTTGCGGCACGTCGCGAATTTCTTGCCGCCGATGAAATCCGTTTTACCGGATCGCCGCCGTACCTGATTCATTTCGTGATGCCGCTCGCTTTCGTGTTTCGCAAGAAAACCCGATACCGCATTACCGATTTCCATCCGGAATGCCTGATGGCGACTTACGAGAAGGTACCATTTTGGATGAAAGTCCTGCATCGAGTAACGCTGGCCTGGCGACGCCGGGTAAGCGTGATCGAAGTATTGGGCGAAGATCAAAAACGCCACATCATGGCGGCGGGCATCGCGTCGGATCGCGTCGAGTTGTTGCGCGATCCGTCGCCGATCCATTTCGATGGCAAGCACGTGGCTACCGAGGTGCCTGAATCTTTGCGTGACCGAAAAATAATCCTGTATTCCGGCAACTGGGGCGTGGCGCATGACCATCTCACCTTTGTCGAGGGTTTTGAAGCGTTCTGCCGCGAAAATCCGAATATCGCCGGAATCTGGCTGAACGCTACCGGTGGGCGTGCCGATTTGGTCGAAGCCGAGTTGAAGGCGCGCGGTTTGCCATTTGTACGTACGCGACCGGTGCCGCTGGAACAATTACCGGCCGTCTTGCTGGCGGCCGATGTGCATTTGATTACGCTGGTTGACCGTTTTGTCGGCTATGTTCTGCCTTCGAAAGTCTATGCGTGCATCGCCTCGAACAAACCGATTTTATTTATCGGCAGCCGCGACTCCGACGTTCATCTGCTGTCTGAACAAGAGCGGAATAAAAGCACCTATCAGCAAGTATCCGTGGGCGATCCGCAGCAGGTGCGTACTGCTTTGGAGACACTATTGGGTGTCGCCTAAGCGCCAGAAAAGGTATGCTGTCGTGCAGCATGACAGGAGAAATATGTGAGCAGAGTTCTAGTATTGGGCGCCGGCGGTTTCATTGGCAGCCACCTCGTAAAACGCCTGAAATCGGAAGGTCATTGGGTACGCGGCGTTGATTTGAAAAACCCTCGTTACGCGAGCTCGCCAGCCGACGAATTCCAGATCGCCGATCTTCGTATTTACGACAATGTCCTTGCCGCGCTTGATGGCGGATTCGACGAGATTTACCAACTCGCTGCCGACATGGGCGGCGCCGGGTTCGTCTTTACCGGCGAGCATGATGCCGACATCATGCACAACTCGGCGCAAATCAATATTCACGTGCTCGATGTGGCCAGGAAAAGCAAGGTAGGCCGGATTTTCTATTCGTCGTCGGCCTGCATGTACCCGGAACACAACCAGCTTGATCCGGACAACCCGAAATGCAATGAAGCATCGGCTTATCCGGCCGCGCCCGATTCCGAGTACGGCTGGGAAAAACTTTTCAGCGAGCGCCTGTATTTTGCGTATGCACGCAATTACGGGATGACGGTGCGTGTCGCGCGTTACCACAATATTTTCGGACCGGAAGGTTCATGGCACGATGGCCGTGAAAAAGCGCCTGCCGCGCTTTGCCGCAAGGTCGCGATGACCCTGGACGGCGACGTGATTGAAATGTGGGGCGACGGCAAACAGACGCGCTCGTTTTTGTATGTCGACGAATGCGTTGAAGCGACCTTGCGTTTGATGCGCTCGGATTTCGCCGGTCCGGTCAACATCGGTTCCGAAGAAATGGTTTCGATCAACCAATTCGCCGACATGATCATGGCGATTGCCGGCAAGAAGCTGGGCGTAAAACATATCCCCGGTCCAACCGGTGTGCGCGGCAGAAATTCCGACAATCATCTGATCCGCGAGAAGCTGGGCTGGGCACCGTCGTTGCCACTCGATCAGGGGCTTCGGAAAACCTATGCATGGATTGCCGAGCAGGTTGCCAGCAAGGCCAGCGATGCTGATTAACCGGTAATTCATGAGCCTGTTATCGACGCTATCGTTCATCTGGAACCATCCGTTGAACCGGAACGGCAAACTCCGTGCAGTCGGCCGTTTTTTCAAGTGGCAGCTTGCATCCCGGTTATTGCCGTATACGATTTCGCTTCCGTACGTAAACGACACCTCGCTGTTTGCACGCAAAGGCATGACCGGTGCAACCGGAAACTGGTATTGCGGACTGCATGAATATCGCGACATGGGATTCGTGCTGCATTGCTTGCGGCCCGGCGATTTGTTTCTGGACATCGGCGCCAATGTCGGCAGCTATACGGTACTGGCCGCCGGCGCGGTCGGTGCAAGCGTGGTCGCCGTCGAACCGATTCCTTCGACATTCGTTTCCCTGGAAAACAATGTTGCCTTGAACCGTCTCGGCTCCCGGGTGAATTGCCACCGCGTTGGCTTGTCCGATAAAACCGGAACATTGAGATTTACCAGCCATCTGGATACGGTAAACCATGTCGCGCTCGAGTCGGAGAAAGACGGCGTGATCGAAGTACCGGTGCTTACGGTAGATGAATTGTGTTCGCAGCGCATGCCCGTCATCATCAAGATCGATGTCGAAGGGCACGAAAAAGCCGTTCTACTCGGCGCCGCCAGCACGCTGGCGAACCCGGCGTTGTTGGGCGTAGTGATGGAGACGAACAATAGCGGCGAGCGCTATGGGCAATCGGACGATGTGCTGTTTGAAATCATGAAGACACACGGGTTTTCGGCGTATTCCTACAGCCCGCTCGACCGACGTTTGACCGATTTGATCGCGTCGGAAGGCAATACTGTTTTCCTGCGGGATATCGATCGGGTGATGGAGAGAATAGTCTCCGCTCCGCAGTACCGACTTGTTAATGGTTCAATCTAAGAGCTGGCGCAATGAATATTCTGGTGACTGGCGGTGCAGGTTATATCGGTTCACATACCGTGCTGGCGTTGTTGGAGCGCGGCCACGATGTGGTGGTGCTCGATAACTTCAGCAATAGTTCGCCCAGGGTCATTGCCCGGCTGGAAACGCTGGCCAACAAAAGCATTCCGCTGTGCGAGGTCGATCTTCGCGATGGCGAAAAGGTTCTGGATGTCTTGAAGAAGCATCATATCGATGCCGTCGTCCACTTTGCCGCGCTGAAAGCCGTTGGCGAGTCTTGTCTTCAGCCCTTGCAGTATTTCGACAATAATATTGCCGGTACGATTTCGCTGTTACGGGCGATGCGAGAAGCGAACATCGGGCGTTTCGTTTTCAGTTCCTCAGCGACGGTATACGGCGATACGGATAAAATTCTCATTCCGGAAAATGCGCCGCGTTCCGCCACCAGCCCCTATGCCCGCAGTAAATTGATCATCGAAGACATGCTGCAGGATGTCTGTGCGGCTTATTCCGATTTCAATGCGGCGATCCTGCGCTACTTCAACCCTGTCGGTGCGCATCCGAGCGGCATGATTGGCGAGGACCCTAGAGGGACTCCCAATAACCTGATGCCGTATCTATGCCAGGTAGCCATCGGAAAACGCGAGAAGCTGTCGGTATTCGGAAACGACTACCCGACCCCGGACGGTACCGGCCTGCGTGATTACTTGCATGTGATGGATCTTGCCCGCGCGCATGCGGATGCTCTGGAATTTCTGCAGGCGCAGCGTAAAAACATTACCGTGAATCTGGGAACCGGCCGTGCGCATAGCGTGCTCGAAATAATTCGCAGTTTCGAGTTGGCAAACGGTATCGAGATTCCATTCGAGATCGTCGGGCGCCGCCATGGCGATGTGGCCCGGTTATGTGCCGACCCCGCACTGGCAAAAAACCTGTTGAACTGGCAAACCGAATTCGATCTGATCCGCATGTGTGCGGACGCATGGCGCTGGCAGTCCGGCAATCCGAATGGGTACGAAACTTAAGCAGCTGATTTTGACTCGTTGCTTTTAATCCCCTCCGCCGTTTACGGGGGAGGGCCAAAGCGGGGGCAAACGCCCTTCAAGCCGCTTGGTATTTCTGCATTATTTTCAAGACAGTATCGAGTGCATGTTGTACGTTATCGAATCGTTCCGGAAACGCGGTCAGCAAATTTTCGGCGATATCGCCGGTTTTCATTTTCTGCTGTGCCGCTTGCAGTACTTGCAGGCTGATCAATCCGTCCTTGCCGAGCTCCGGAACGAAATCCGGCGATGAAAACGCCAGTTTTTTTTGCGAGATCGGGCGGTTCTTGAAGGTGGATTGCCTGAAGCGGGCCAGTGATTTTCCATCCCTGTCGAAGTGTTCCGAAATCCAGCCGTAGATGTATTCGTCGCCGATCAATTTCACGGTAAATTTCGTCAGCAAACGCTCGCCCTTTTTTACATGAAGCGGATTTTCGAGCGGGAAAAATGCGTTGCCGTAAACCAGGCCTTGCAAGTTCGGCGCATTCGAATAGCCGGCTCCGGGTCCGACATCGCCATCAAACCAGACGCAGAGCCCGTGCACGATGCCGTCATCGGTAATCACCCAGTCGCATTCGCCATCCAGATTCGGGTTTGAAACCGTCGCGTACTCGATTTCACCCCAGCACCGGGGTTCCGCCAGCATGGTGACGGTCGGTGTTACCGGCCTACGCCACCAGGAATTCACCAGAAAGCTTCGTCCGGCGCTCAAATCCACGCCATGGACATCGTTCGCCCAGGCCTTATCGATGGTGTTGTAGTCATCCGGCGACTGAATCGGCACGGCATGCAACACATCGCGTCGGGGCAGCAGGGTGCCGCCTGGCTTCAGGTGTCTTGCGATCGCATCGCGTATCGAATGAATGTTGAAATTGTAGAAAGGCATGGTGCCGTGCAAATCGCCGATCACGATATCGACTTTTTCGGGCAGGTCGATTTCGGTAGACAATCCCTGCAGCCAGGTAATACGTTCGCTGCCGGGATTGTTTTTCACGCACAGTTTCCCGATTTCTATCGCGTTGTCGGGTTCGACCGCATACACTTTTTTTGCGCCCAATTTGCAGGCCAGCAATGCGAAAAAGCCGGCCCCCGTGCCAATCTCGAGCAACACCGTTTCCGGGGTGATGATATTGGTCAACGTCTTTATAAAAGCCTGAGTACGTGCGGGATCGATCACCATCTCGCCGTAATCCCTGATCGAATAGCCGTCAAATATATGCATGATTGTTTTTAATGTTGGACATGTTGAATGAGCCGTTCTAGCAAGCGCGGATTATTTTTGAAATCGTGCGGATAGCTTAAACGATATGCCGGAATGTCTTGCGTCAATGCTGCGGTGGATTGCATCAATTGCCGCGAGTGCTGTCGATTGCCAAGGTCCAGCCGGAAGCTGCGTTCGATCAATTCGATGCAGGTGTTGCCTGGACGCATCGTGCTTATTTGAATGTCGGCCGCTGTCGTTTCCGGATTGGACAGGAAATACATGGCATGCAACGGCGGTATCGTTTGCCCGTGCTCGATGGTCAGTGCAATGCGTTGTTTGTCGGAATATTCCGAGACCGGGCTCAGTGAAGAATCGTCGGCGAAAATGTCGGAAATCGAGTCCTCGTACAAACGAAGGCTGGGATAGGTCGCCAATGCCCGCCAGTCGCCGCCTTGTTGCCGCAGCAGCACGCAATCGTCGGAATACAGCCGGTAACCGGCATGGTGAAACAGGGCGGCGAGCGTCGATTTGCCCCAGCCGCTTTTACCGAGAAACAGCACGGTGCGACCATTCACGTCAACGGCGCAGGCGTGAAGCAACAAATGGCCTTCATGGGCAAGCAATCGCGGCAAAACCTGGTCTACCAGCAAATGCTCGATCGTGGGTTCGTCAAGGGTGTCGTGCGGCAGCACTTGGACGATGCGCTGTTCGGTATCGAGGATGAAATCGCAGAACTCCGGAACGCGGAGCAGAAAACCTGCCGGATGCGCGGCGAGGCTCAGGGTGACGGTATCGTCGGATTCTTTCCACTCGTGCTGCCAGTCGTAGTGTCCGGGCTGGCAGGGAGCGTGTAATTGAACCTGAATGGGCGGGGAATTGGTCGGGCCTGTTTGGCGCGGTAGTTCCCTGAAA
>CAZPCE010000047.1:0-13468 GCA_964584915.1 uncultured Arenimonas sp.
GGCAAAAAAGGCCGGCAAGAAAAAACCGGAGCCCAAGGGGAAACACTACAAAGTCAGAAAAGGCGACAACCTGCTCGCCATCGTGAAAGAACACAATTGCGACCTGACCGAAATCGCCAAGGCCAACAAATTGCGCGGTCCGAATTACATGCTGCAGCCCGGTCAGAAAATACGATTATTGGGATGCGAGGATTGAGCGAGCAAATCTCGAATGACTGGGTGGTGGTAGATAATTTTATCGATGTCATCCACGCCGATATAGTGCGTGGCCGGCTCGAAGCCGAAGGCATTCCGGCAATACTCGGCAACCGCCATCTGGCAACCGCCGAATGGATGTATTCCCAGGCAATGGGCGGCGTTCAGATCATGGTGCCGCGAGAACAGCTGGATGAGGCTAGGGAAATCATCGCTCAGATTGATTCTGGTGGATTTTCCGACATCGATGAAGAACTTAGACAAGTAGATTCCTGCAATGCTTGCGGCACTGCGCTGGTCCGGAAAACGTCGGCAAGCTGGAAGTTTGCAATATTCTTCAGCCATTTTTTATTCATGCCATTGCCTTTCAACAAGAATAATTTCCATTGTCCGCAGTGTTCAGGCAAATAGATACGGCGCCAAAATCGCCTTGAATCCAAGCAGCGTGAGCAAAAGCAAAAACACGCAGCCAACGGTAAACACGGCGCGCCTGATCCGAACAATGTTTGAGCCGGTGTGGATATAAACGTGGACAATGCGGGTCGCGACAAAGCCCCAGGCGAAAGCCATTGCGTAGACATCAGCCGCATCCAAAGCCCATAGCATCAACACCAATGCATAGAACAACACCGGCGTCTCGAATTGGTTGTTGATGTTGTTCGAAATTTTCAGGACATAGTCGGGCCATGCATCGGTATGCAAGGCCCGTTTTTCCAGATCAACCTGCCCGAGTTTGACGGCTTTTGATTTTGCGATGCCAAGCGAAATGAATACGGCTATCGTCAGCACTATTTGCACCAGCACGGGCAGGAAAACAAGGTTTCTATTCATACGGCAATTCCTACGAGACTGGCATCAGCGGTGCAATAAAGGGTTCCAGTTGTTCACGGCGCCAGCCTTCGAGCGCCGCCGGCCAATGGCCTTCGAGCAGCACTTCCAGATGCTTGCGTGACGCCAGTAAACCTTCCGGAATATTCAAGGTGGCGGCATGCTGTGCAACGGCTTCCTGCATGGCACGCAGTTTTTGTTTGTCGATGCTGTCGACATTCTTGATGGGCGGAATGGCCATTTCCGTGTCCGTCAGCGGACGGGTGACTTCTTCCCAAAGCTCGGCCCGGAATTTTCTTGGCGCTTTCGGGCTTCGGTCGAGAATGGCGATGAAGGTGTTGTATTGGTCGGGTGCGCTGCGGGCCAGAAACGCGGCGAGTTCGTTATCCAGGATCCAGCTCTTTGGCTTGTCGCTATTGCGGGCCTTGGCATCGCGCCAGCGCAACCAACGGCAGAGCAGGGCCTGCGCCTTGTGGTCCAGTCCCTGGGCCCGGCTTAAACTCAAATGCGGAAACGGATCGTCGATATCGTTGTTGGCGTTACGCACCGCGCGTTCGCCATCGGCCTGCAGCCAATGCAGGCGGTTCAACGCGATCAGCTTTTCGGACAACAGCGCGTGTACCTCGTGCAAATAGAGAACGTCATCGGCAGCGTAGCGGCATTGGGAATCGGTCAGCGGACGCTTCAACCAATCCGACCGGGTTTCGCCCTTTTCGAGTACGGTTCCGGTCACGGCTTCGATCAGTTTTTGATAACCCATGCCTGCGCCCATTCCGCACAAGGCGGCGGCGGCCTGGGTATCGAAAATATTGACCGGCACGGCGCCGGCGCCGCGGGAAAATGCCTGCAAATCTTCGCTCGGGCTGTGGATGATTTTGCGGACATCGGGATTCAGCAGCCACGGTTTCAGAACTTCCGCCATTCCGGAAACCAACGGATCAATCAGCAGGATTTCGCCAGGCACGCCCAGTTGCACGAGCGCAAGCTGTGGGTAATAGGTTTTTTCGCGGACAAATTCGGTATCAAGTGCGACGGTTTTGTGTCCCGACCAGGAAGCGAAGTGCGCTTCCAGGCGCTCGGGCGAGTCAATCCAGTGGTTCATTGGCGTCCTGCGGTTGCGTGTGCCATCAGATTAGCCTACCTTCGCATCGCGCGCTTCCTATAATTCAATGACCCAGGACCAAGGCAAAAAACGAATGCTGAAATTCTCGTCATTGCTGTGTATCGCCGCGCTGTGTGCCGTGATGGCGGGATGTCAGCCGGGTGAATCGCCCGTGCAGAAAACCGAGGCGACGGCTGAAAATGCGCAACGGAATCCTGCTGAAGTATCCCCGGAAAAGAATAATTCGGCGCCCAAATTACTGCTCGTGCCGACGGTGGATCAGGAAAGCCTGCCGGAAGCCATACGTCTCGCACGAGAGGCATTCGCGGCGGCGGACTACGAAGACGTCAGCCAGAAACAGCCTGCCGCTCTCGAATGGTATGTCGCCATACTGCGCTTTGATCCCGAAAATGCCGAAGCGCAAGCGGGTCTGAAAAACACGGTGGACATGCTTGTCCAGATGGCCAGCGATGCGAACCGGACGGGCAGGCTGGATGAAGCTGCACGCTTGCTTCAGGTAGTCGAGTTGAGCCTGTATCCGCATCCTGATGTCGCGAATTTAAGGTCGGAACTCGAGCGTGCCGGACGGGCAAGCGTCTGGCAGCAAAAAGGTCTCGCGCTCGAAAAAAAATCCGCCATCTTGCCATCGGCCGGCAGTGAAGAATCAGGCAACGCGGTATCGGCATATCGCAAAGCGCTCGAAGTGTTTCCTGAATACCAACCGGCACTAAAGGCGATAGCCCGTTTACGAACACAACGTGAAATCGCGGCGATGAAATTGGCGAAACGGGAAAAATTCGAAGCGGCATTGATCGCATTGAAGCAGGCCGAACTTGTCGACGATAAAAATCCGCAATTCCGAGCCGTATCGAATCACGTGCTCGGACGTTTGAACCAGACGATGCAGGAACAGATCGTATTGGCGAATCTCGCGCTGGACGGCATGCGCATCGAAACGGCAGAGGGCTATTACCGGAAGGCGAAGAAAATACTGCCGACGCATCCCGACGTCGTATCGCTTGCCGCAAGAATCGATGAAACCAGACACTATGGCCGTTTCAGGCCGCAGCAGGTATTCAGGGATGCCTGGGCGATGAGCAGTCCGGCGCCAGAGATGGTGGTGATACCCTATGGTCAGTTTGACATGGGTTCGTTGCCTGCGCTGGTATCTGCCATGCCTGCCGAAAAACCGCGGCACAAAGTTGTCTTCAAACGCGGTTTTGCCATTGCCAGAAATGAAATTACCGTCGGACAATTTCGCCAGTTCATCGAGAGCTCTGGTTATCAGACGAGGGCAGGCGCGCGTGGCTGGTCGATGGTGTTCGATGAAAAAGGCGGTAGCATGACCAAGCGTGAAAACGTGGATTGGCGCCATGACCACCTGGGGCGATTGGCAAAGGACGATTTGCCGGTAGTGCACGTCAATCTTTCCGATGCAGAAGCCTATGCGAGATGGTTATCGGAAAAAACCGGTGCACCCTATCGATTGCCGAGCGAAGCGGAATTTGAATATCTACTTCGGGCTGGTGGGGACACGATGTATCCCTGGGGCAACGAAGCACCGGCAAAAGTCGTGGCGAATCTGGCGGGCGCCGGTGATAAATCCACGCAAAACCGAAGCTGGGGCAACGCGATCGCCGGTTACCGTGATTTTTATTGGGGCGCAGCCCCGGTTCGCAGTTTTCCGATGGAATCCTGGAGCACGTTCGACAGCAGTGGCAATGTGGAGGAATGGGTGCAGGATTGTTGGCACGATAGCTACCAGCGCGCTCCGGCTGATGGCAGTGCCTGGGTCAATCCCGGCTGCAAAATGGGCGTTACCCGCGGCGCTTCCTGGGCCAGTTCGCTGAACGAGGCCAGGGTAGGTTTCAGAACGGCTACACTGATGAAGACGCATAATGCACGCATCGGTTTTCGCGTAGTGCGCGCCCTTTGAGAGAGGTTTGAACATGCAGCAAAACGCATTCGGCAATCAGCAATCGGGTTCCACTGGCAGGCGCGGCGGAATTCGTTGGTGGGTGATTATCCTGTTTGCCGGCTATGCCGCCTGGCAGTGGTTCGGAAATTCGGAACCGGATCCCTTTACCGGTGAAAAAGCGCATTACGGTGCGACCACGGATCAGGAAGCACAAATGGGGCTGCAGGCTTTCCAGCAAGTGCTCAGTGAAGAAAATCCATTGCCGGACAATAATCCCAATGCGATGGCGATTACCGAAATCGCGAAACGGCTGGTGAGCGTCGCCAGTAACGTGGAGGCCGATCTGGCTGCAGAAAACAATATGGCATCGCCGAAGTTGGCGGAAACGTTCGAGTGGAGCGTTGCCGTGCTGGAATCGCCGCAGGCGAATGCCTTTTGTCTGCCCGGCGGGAAAATGGCGGTATACACCGGCCTGATTCCGGTCGCTCAAAACAATGATGCCATGGCGGTCGTAATGGGACACGAAATCGCCCACGCATTATTGCGCCACGGCTCGCAGCGCATGGCGCAACAAAAGTTGGTGCAGATGGGCCAGATGGCCGCCGGAGTCGCGATCGGCGACATGGATCCCAATCAGCAACAGATGGTGATGTCGGCGCTGGGTGCTGGCACGCAATATGGTCTTGCGCTGCCATTCGGTCGCAGTCATGAAACACAGGCCGATGAAGTGGGCTTGATGCTGGCCGCTGCGGCTTGCTACAACCCGAAAGAAGCTATTCCTCTCTGGGAGCGCATGTCGCAACTCAATGGCGGGCAACGGCCACCGGAATTTGCATCGACCCATCCCGATCCGGCGAACCGTATCGCCCATTTGCAATCATTGATGCCGAAAGCGGAAAAGTTTTACGCGAAATATTGCAGCGGCGCGAAATAACAAAAACGTGGTAGGGCCCCTTGGGTCCGACAAGACTGAAACCTTGTCCGCAAGCGGCCTCCTGCAGAGCCGTAAAATCAAAAGCTGATGAACAATCCGCCGTTCACCGGCAGATTCACGCCGGTGATGTAGCTGGACTCTTCGGCGCACAGAAACGCGACCGCGCGCGCAATGTCATCGGGTTGGCCGATGCGGCCCACCGGAACGGTTGCAAGGATTTGGTCACGCAAATCCTGCGGTACCGCATCGGTCATCGCACTCTTGATATAGCCCGGGCTCACGCTGTTGACGGTAACGCCCTTGCGTGCGACCTCGCGTGCCAGCGACATGGTGAAACCATGCATGCCCGCTTTCGCGGCGGCGTAATTGCTTTGTCCGAATTGCCCGGTCTGCCCGATGATCGAACTGATATTCACGATGCGGCCATAACCGCGTTCGCTCATGCCATCCACCACCTGGCGACAAAGATTGAAAACACTGGTCAGGTTGACCGCGATCACGGCATCCCATTCCTGCGGTTCCATTTTTTTCAGCACGGCATCGCGGGTAATGCCGGCGTTATTCACCAACACGCTGATGGGACCGTGCAGTGATTCGACCTGTTGCACAAACTGGGCGCATTGCTTGAAATCGCCGACATCGACGGCTTCGAAATGGATGTTCAGGTTTTTCATCGACATTTGAATGTCGTCCCAGCGCGATTGCGATGCAGGCAAATCGGCCGCGATAACCTTGAAATTGGCTTGTGCGAGAGCACGGCAGGTTGCAAGTCCGATGGCGCCCAGGCCACCGGTTACCACGGCAATACGTGAGTTCATGAGCGGTTTGATTCGGAGTTGGATGTTTTGCGAGAAGTTTTCGTTTTGCGGGCGGGTGTAACGGGCCCGAGAATGCCTTCCTGCAGCGTTTTCCATAACTCCAGGTTGCGTTCGGTTATCTGGTTCAACAAGGGCCATGGCGTCTGGCCAACGATATTGCTGACTTGGCTACGTAGATTTTGTTGCTGGTCGATGAACATGTCGACGCTGCGTTCCAGGTAGCTGCCAATATAGCCTTGCAGCGAATCACCGTAGAAACGGATGATCTCGGTCAGCAATTGTGCCGACAGAATCGGCTGTCCGATATCTTCGTGTTCGGCGATGATTTGCAATAGCACAGAGCGGGTAATGTCCTTGCCGGACTTTGCTTCGCGCACCTCGAAAGTCTCGCCTTCGATAATCAGTTGGCGGATATCCTCCAGCGTGATGTAGCTGGAAATTTCCGTGTCGTACAGACGGCGATTCGGGTACTTTTTGATGATGCGAGTATCTGACATTTGATGCCCTGCGCTTGCGTATGGAACCTGGGAATCTCTGAGCATCGCGCTTTATCGGCATTCACGCAAGTAGGTGCCCACTCTAAAACTGCTATGCAGTTAGCATTTGTGACAGCGAAAGAATTTTCACGGCTTCAAAACGTGTTACGGCCTGCAATAGCGCGCGTTCGGGATTGCTGTCCAACGGCCAGCTCGCCAAGTCCTGGCCCAGTAGCTGCCAAACCCGTCGCAAAGCAGGAATAGGGTCGTGCGGATCGATCGGGCAGGCCGACAACGACTTCGACAGCTTGTGTCCGGAGGCATCGGTTACCAGGGGCAAGTGGGCGTAGCGCGGAGTAGGAAAACCGAGCCGGCGCTGCAGGTATATTTGTTTCGGTGTCGAGATCAGTAAATCCCGGCCGCGCACGATGTGCGTGATTCCCTGGTCGGCATCATCCACGACGACGGCAAGCTGATAGGCCCAAAATCCGTCGGAGCGCCTGATCACCATGTCGCCGACTTCCGTGCCCAGCACCTGTGAAAAATTGGCCTGGAATTGATCTTCGAAATCAATCGTGACATCCGGAATCGCAAGACGGATGGCCGGATGTTTCTCGGCATTTTTCGCGACGCAGGAACGGTGTATGCCCTGATGGCCGGTCAAATCCTTGCGTGAACAAAAGCACTCGAATGCATTACCGCTGTCGATCAGGCCTTGCAGTATTTCCCGATAACGTTCGCTGCGGCGGCTTTGCCACATGATGGCTTCGTCGGATTCCATGCCGAACGCTTTCAGCGTTTCTATCTGGCCTTGTGCGGCGCCCTTGACCTCTCTCGGCGGATCGATGTCTTCAATGCGGATTAGCCACTGGCCGCCTGCTTGCCGCGCCATCAGCCAGCTGCCGACGGCGGCCAGCAAGGAACCCAGGTGCAGCGGGCCGGTGGGTGACGGGGCGAAGCGGCCTCGATAGGGGTTTATGCCATCCATGTGTCAAGCTTAGCTGAATCGAATGCATTAATTCACGATTTATACACTTGAATTCTTCAAGCCAAGCTACACTTTAAACAACGTCAACTTACGTAGAAGGCATCGTCCCCAATGTTTAATCGTGTCGCTTTATTCCTGGCTACCAACTTCGCCATCCTGCTGCTCGTGTCGCTTATCTTCAAGGCTTTTGGTTTGGATATGCGGGCTGCCCAATACGGTACGAATCTGGGCGGATTGCTGGTGATGTGTGCGATTTTTGGTTTTGCCGGCTCTTTCATTTCACTGGCATTGTCAAAATGGATGGCCAAGCGTGCCACCGGCATGTTGGTCATTACCCAGCCCCGCAACGAGATTGAACAGTGGCTGGTCAGCACCGTTCAGAAGCAGGCCGATCGCGTCGGTATCAAGATGCCGGAGGTTGGTATTTACGAGGCTCCCGAGATCAATGCTTTCGCAACCGGCATGACGCGGAATAATTCGCTCGTGGCCGTTTCCAGCGGTTTGTTGCGCAGCATGACGCGTGATGAGGCCGAAGCCGTACTGGCGCATGAAGTCAGCCACGTCGGCAACGGCGACATGGTGACACTGACGCTGATCCAGGGCGTGGTGAATACTTTTGTGATGTTTTTTGCCCGCGTTATCGGCAACATTATCGACAAGGCTGTTCTGGGTAATCGCGAGGGGCGCGGGCTGGGTTATTACGCCATCGTTTTCGTTCTCGAAATAGTCTTCGGTCTGCTCGCATCGATCATCGTGATGTACTTCAGCCGCTGGCGCGAATTCCGTGCCGACGCCGGCGGTGCGAGCCTCGCGGGCAAACAGAAGATGGTGGCGGCATTGGAGCGTCTGGCCAGCAATCAGGCACAAAGCAGTTTGCCTACCCAGATCGCGGCCTTCGGCATTTCGGGCAATATCGCGAAGGGTATGCAGGGCTTGTTCATGAGTCATCCGCCTCTGGCAGATCGCATTGCCGCCTTGAAGAACAGTTCTTCGATTTAAACCAATGCTTGAACCGATACACGAACAATAAAAAACCGCCGTGAGGCGGTTTTTTAGTTTCAGCCCATTTCAGTTTGCAGATCAGAACTCGTAAGTCATCGTGTTCATTGGCGGCGCCAGGAAGTTGCCCTGTACGTAGTCGATGCCGGTCGAGAACAGGAACGACATGCTGCCCGCATCGGAGACGAATTCGGCGATACATTGCTTGTCGAGTTTGCGAGCCTGGTCGACGATGTCCTTGACCTTCTTCTGGTTGTCGACGTTTTTTGCGAGATCGAGAATGAAGCTGCGGTCGATTTTCAGTATCGCCGGTTCAAAATGGTTGAGCATCTGGAACGAGTTCAGGCCGGTACCGAATTGTTCGAGGCGTAACCGGCAACCGAAAGAACCGATGATCTTCTGGAACGCCTGCAGGGACTTGAGGTGGCTGAAAATTTTCGATTCCGGAATCTGCAGTACCAGTTTGTCACCGGTAATGCCCTGGGCTTTCAACTGTGCCGAAATGAAATTATGCAAATCGCCTTCGACCAGCGAGGCCGGCGTGACTTTGACGTAGAGCGTGGTGTCTATTCCCGCTTTTTTCCGCTCGGCGAGCAAGCTGATGGTACGGCCTATGACCCAGCGATCGATGTCGGCCAGCAAGCCATGCTCTTCGGCGATCGGTATGAAGTTCTCCGGTGACACGATTTCGCCGCTTGGCGCGGTCATCCGCAGCAAAACTTCATAGGCTTCGCCCTCGGCACCGGCGAGACTGATCATCGGCTGGTAGTTGAGCACGAATTGATCTTCGTTCAGTGCTTCCTTGATGCGGGCCACCCAGGCCTGGATCAATTCTTCTTCGGCACGATCGCGCGCGGCCGGATCGAAGATGTCGAAACGATTGCCGCCAAGGCCTTCGGCCGATTGCAGGCATTGATTCGACTTGCCCAGTACCTGCGGAACGCTGGCGATTTTCTCGCCGATTTGCACGCCGCCGATGCTGACCGTGAGCACGAGCGAGTGCTGGTCGATATCGAGCAGGTGGCCGTCGAATGCGGCACGGATTTTTTCGGCCAATTCGAGGGTTTGCTTGTGATCGTGCTGACGGCACAACACGGCAAACGTGTGGTCGGCAAAACGCGCCAGGATGGAATTTTCATCCATGATGCCTTGCAGGCGGTCGGCAATCTGTTTCAGCACTTCGTCGGTCAGTGCCAGACCGACTTCCTCAATCCGGTTTTCGTAATTGTCCGGCTCGATCAGCAACAGGGCCTGGTTGGCCTTGCCGGTCACGGCTGCAGCAATGACAGCCTCGGTTTCGGTAATGAAGAACTGGCGGTTGTACAGATTGGTGGTCGGGTCGCGTTGCCGCAGGTTGTCGAGTTCTTTCGCCATGTCGGCATCGACGGTTTGCTGGCGGAACACGATCTGCAGGCAGGACTCGCCTTCATAAGTCGCGGTGGAGAACTCCATTACTGCGTCAAATTCACTGCCGTCGCTGCGGACTGCGCCGCACTCGAGATTCTTCGGCGGAGCTTCGCCCTTGCTGATGTTTTTGAGGACTTGCTTGAATTGGTCGGCGTGCTTTGAATCAATCAGGTCCAGAACCGACAAGCCTTCGATTTCCTCGAATTCCTCGAAGCCGAACATTTCAAGATAGGCTTCATTGGCACGGATGTGCATGCCTTCGTGGATGTAGGCGATCGGGTCACGCGAAGATGAAATCAGGGTGTCGCAGCGACGTTCGGTTTCTCGAAGCGCGGCTTCGAGATGGCGCAGGCTGCGGCGGCTCAAAAGCGACTGGAATTCGTTGCGAACCACGAATTGAACGTGTTCGGCTTTCGTACGTAGAGCAATGTCGCGTGCACCGGCGGCAATGGCTGCAAGAACGTTGGTTTCATCCAGTACCGAAGTGGAGGCAAGCACCGGAGTGTCTTTGCCGGTCGCGGTGACGGCTGCGATCACTTTATCGAAGGCAATGTACTTGGCGTCAAACGCGGCCAAGACCAGATCGACGCTTTGGCTGCTCAACAGGGCTTTCAGATTGTCTTCGGATTCTGGTCGCTGCGGCCGAATCGCCATGCCGCCGTTACGCAGCATGCTGATGAGATGTTCGGCATCTTCAAGTTGATCTTCAACCAGCAACAACCGGATGACGGCGTCCTGCTTTGCCATCCAAAGACTCCTTGACCTGTTAAAGGCTCACACACGGGGGTGATAAAGATACCAGAATTAACCTGAAGATGGATATCACAGGGGCGTTTTACTGGCTTCGCCGGCGACTTCCCGCACCAGTTTCGGCACCAAATAGCCGGGCAAGGCCCGCATCATGCTTTGGTGAATGTCGAGTGCTTGCCGGTCATCGATCTGGAAATGTGCGGCGCCCTGAACTTTATCGAGTTGATGCAAGTAGTAGGGCAGAACGCCGATCTCGAACAGGCGTTCCGAGAGCGCTATCTGCAAGGCGTCTGAATCGTTTACACCCTTCAACAGCACGGCCTGGTTCAACAGCATGGCATCGTGACGTTTGAGCCGTGCAATGGCATCGGCAACATCGTTGGTGAGCTCGTTGGAGTGATTGGCATGGATGACGATGGCCACTGGCCATTTCAATCCATCTAGCCAGGCCAGGAGTTCGCTGTCGATACGCTCAGGCAGCACCACCGGCAGTCTCGTGTGGATCCGGAATCGCTTGATATGAGCCAGTCCGGTCAGAGAATCGGTGAGTTCTTTCAGTTTTCCGGTTGAAAGCGAGAGCGGGTCGCCACCTGACAAAATGAGTTCGGAAATGCTGGTGTCGGATTTCAGATAGGCGATCGCTTCCGACCAATGCTGGCTTGCCGCGGTTTCTTCGGAGTAGGGGAAGTGCCGGCGAAAGCAGTAGCGGCAATGAATGGCGCAACTTCCCGTCGTGATCAGCAAGGCGCGTCCTTGATACTTGTGGATCACGCCTGTGCCACCCTTCGCTGCGGCATCGCCGACGGCATCGATGCTGTAGCCCTGGGCAATAGTCTCTTCATCGATCACGGGCAATACTTGACGCAAAAGCGGGTCATGGGCATCGCCCTTGCGCATTTTCGCGATAAACCCCATCGGTACCCGCAAAGGGAACTGTTCCGCCGCCCGGTCCGAGATTTGTCCGGCCAAATGCGTCAAATCCAGCATTTTCAAGAGTTCGCGCGGGTCACGTATGGCCTCGCGCCAAAGCATCTGCCACGACTTCGGCTGCGCGGAATGGCTGTTAGCGGTTATCATAGTGGGCTGACCGGGTTGGTTTTTAACAGCCGTATGGCTGGTCGAGGCCCGAATTTTACCAAACTAATGCCGCCAAACGCGGCCTTTGCTTTTTCAGGAGTAACACCCATGGCCACATACGGCATGAATGATGTCAAAAACGGCATGAAGATTATTGTCAACAGCGAGCCGTGCGTCATTATCGACACTGAATATGTGAAGCCCGGCAAAGGCCAGGCATTTACCCGCATGAAATACCGTTTCATCAAGTCGGGCCGCATTGTCGAAATGACCATGAAGGCCACCGACGATGTCGAAGCCGCCGACGTGATGGACACTGATATGCAGTATTTGTACAACGACGGCGAATACTGGCACTTCATGCAACAGGAAACCTTCGAGCAGGTTCAAGCCGATGCCACCGGCGTTGGCGATGCCGCCAAGTGGATCAAGGGCGAAGAATCCTGCGTCGTGACCTTGTGGAACGGCACGCCGATTGCCGTGCAGCCGCCGAATTTCGTCGAATTGCAAATCGTCGAAACCGATCCGGGTGTCCGCGGCGATACTTCCGGTGGCGGCGGCAAACCGGCGAAACTGGAAACCGGTGCAGTCGTCCGTGTTCCCTTGTTCGTTGCGCAAGACGAAAAAATTAAGGTCGATACGCGCACGGGTGAATACGTTTCACGCGTGAAGTAATCCGAACGCAACCAAATTGGAAAACACATGACGGAATCACTGATAGCCTGTGACTTGATTATCGAAGCAGGTTGGGTGGTGCCCGTACAACCTCACGGCGTAGTGCTTGAAAACTACGCCGTTGTCGTTTCCGGCGACGTGATTATCGATCTCCTGCCGGTACCGCAATCGGCAAAAAAATACTCAGCGAAGAAAACCGTTTCCCGACCAGATGCAGTATTGCTGCCGGGTCTGGTCAATGCGCATACGCACAACCCGATGACCCTGATGCGCGGCGTCGCGGATGATTTGCCGCTGATGCCCTGGTTGCAGGAACACATCTGGCCGATCGAAGGCGCGATCATGGGGCCGGAATATGTGTCAGACGGCGTGGAGCTCGCGATTGCCGAAATGATTCGCGGCGGCACCACCGCCACCAACGACAATTATTTTTTCCCGGATGCACAGGCCGCGACCTACAACAAACACGGCTTCCGTGCATTGGTAGGTTTGCCGATCATCGACTTCCCGTCGGCCTGGGCAAAATCGCATGGCGAATATTTCGACAAGGCTTGTGAAGTCCACGACAATTATCGCCGCGATTCGCTGGTGCGCACGGCTTTTGCACCCCATGCGCCTTACACGGTCTGCAACGACAACTTTGACCGCATTCGCGTGCTGTCGGACCAGCTCGACATTCCGGTGCATTGCCACGTACACGAAACCGCGCATGAAGTGGAAGAGTCGATCAAATTGCATGGCATGCGGCCGATTGCGAGACTCGATCAGCTCGGTTTGTGGAATGACCGGATGATCGCCGTGCACATGACGCAATTGACCGACGCCGAAATCGCCCTGTGTGCCGATCGCGGCGTTTCGGTCGTGCATTGTCCGCAGTCCAACATGAAGCTGGCGTCCGGTTTCGCGCCGATAGAAAAATTGCGCCGTGCCGGTGTGAATCTGGCAGTCGGAACCGATGGTTGCGCCAGTAACAACGATCTGGACATGTTCGACGAACTTCGGACGGCGGCCTTGCTGGCAAAGGCTGTGGCATCGGATGCGACGGCACTCAATGCCGCATCGGCTTTGCATATCGCAACACTCGGCGGCGCGAAGGCGATCGGCATGGCCGACCTGATCGGTTCGATTGAAATCGGCAAGCAGGCCGACCTGATTTGCGTCGACATGGGCTCGATTGAAACGCAGCCGATGTACAACGTGATTTCGCAGTTGGTCTATTCCTGCGGTCGCCAGCAAGTCAGCGATGTCTGGATTGCCGGCGTTGCGAAACTCGAGCAAGGCCAGTTGCTGTCGATGGACAG
>CAZPCE010000048.1:0-13054 GCA_964584915.1 uncultured Arenimonas sp.
CGCGACCAGCTCGACGACTGCCGCATGCAGCTGGTTTTCATCGCGTTGTGGTGCGGTGCAGCCTTCCAGATAACTGACATAGGCTTTTTCTTCGCAAATAATCAGCGTGCGCTCGAACTGCCCGGTGTGGCCGGCATTGATGCGGAAGTAGGTACTCAATTCCATCGGGCAGCGTGTGCCTTTCGGAATATAGACAAAGCTGCCGTCGGAAAAAACGGCGCAGTTCAATGCGGCAAAATAATTGTCGCCGACCGGCACTACGCTGCCGAGATATTTTTTTACCAGTTCCGGATGTTCGCGTATGGCTTCGCTCATCGAGCAGAAAATCACGCCGGCTTTTGCCAGCTCCGCCTTGTATGTGGTGCCGACCGACACCGAATCGAATACCGCATCGACCGCGACTCCGGCCAAGCGTGCGCGCTCATGCAGCGGTACGCCGAGTTTGTCGTAGGCTTCGAGAAGCTTCGGATCGACGTCGGCCAGCGACTTCGGCGCGTTTTTCGGCGCGGCGTAATAACTGCTGGCCTGGAAATCGATTTCGGCGATTTCGAGTTTTGCCCATTCGGGCGGCGTCATCGTCAGCCAATGTCGATAAGCCGACAAGCGCCATTCGAGCATCCATTCGGGTTCGTTTTTCTTTTTCGAGATAAAACGCACCACGTCTTCGTCCAGACCCGGCGGCAGCGAATCCATTTCGATGTCGGTAATGAATCCGGCGCTGTATTTGCGATCGAGAACCTTGTGGATTTCGGCATTTTCAGTATTCATGCGTCACCTCATGCCTTCGCTAATTGCAAAGGAATTGTCTTGTTCGTTTTATTCACGGTCGTCGGCATCATTTCGGCGAGACTGACTCCTCGCAAGGCATTGGCGACGACATCGTTGATGCGCAGCCATTTGCTGCGTACGCCGCAATGCGGCTCATGCTCGCAACTGGAATGCTCGCCGCTGCATTCGGTCATGCCGAGCGGCCCTTCGATGGCTTCGACGATTTGAATCAGGGAAATCTGGTCTGCTGGTTTTGCCAGGCGGTAGCCGCCGGCGCTGCCACGAAAACTCTGAACCAATCCGGCCTGAGTGAGGGTTTTCAACAACTTACTGACCGTCGGAAGCTCCAGTCGAGCCAGTTCGGCCAGCTCGGCGGCGTTATGCACGCGCTCGGGAGCGTCAGCCAGTGCGCTGAGCACGACGGTAGCGTAATCGGTGAGTTTGGTGACCCGCAACATGGGATGGCCCGCTTAAACAGTACCAAAATTGTACTATATAAAGACCCCTGTCTCAATCAAGGGGCTGTGAAGATGCCCCCAAACCCGCGACAATAGAGGTCTTATCGTTCTGAAGCCCCTCATGTCCAACCTATATATCACCCGGCTGTCGCCGATTCACGGTAATGGCGTATTCGCCATCGCGCCAATCAAAAAAGGTACTCGCCTGATTCAATATCAAGGCAAGTTGCTCACTCACAAACAAGTGGACCGGATGTATGCCGACGATGTCGAAACAGGGCACACGTTCCTGTTTACCTTGAACGAGCATTTCGTGATCGATGCCAATACCGATGGCAACGATGCGCGCTGGATCAACCACAGTTGCGATCCCAATTGCGAAGCGGTGATCGAAGAAGACGATGACGGCAATCCAACCCAGGACAAGGTTTTCATCGAAGCCATGCGTGCGATAAAGCCGGGCGAAGAGCTGACCTACAATTACGGTATCGTGCTGGAAGAAGCCCACACGGCGCGCGTGAAAAAACTCTGGGCCTGCCTTTGCGGTTCGAAAAACTGCACCGGCACCATGTTGCAGCCCAAGCGCAAGAAAAAATAAGTCAAAAAAAACGCCGGATGCGCAAGGCAATCCGGCGTCGGTTCGCGCTATTTCTATTATTTCCTGGCCGGCGCCGGCGCTTGTGGCGCGGTGTTGCGCTGCAGGTTCTTGAAAGGAGCCAGATCAATATTGGTGATGCCGTATTTGGTGGTCAGTGCCTGCATTGCCTGTGCGTAGCCGGGGGTGCCGGGTTTGGTGGTTTTGGTGACATTTGCACGCTCGATGAAGAACTGCTCGTAGCCGCCCGGTGTGAAAGTCATGAACAAACGGACAGGCTTGTTGGTCATGTTGGCGTGTGCGTGCGGTGTGCCTTTGGGTATGAATACAAACGAGTTGGCAGGATAGGTGACGACCTGGTCGCGTATGCGCATCGTCAATACGCCTTCCAGTACCAGAAACGAAATGTCGGTACGGCTATTGCTTTGCAAAGTCGTCGAGTAGCCCGGTTTTTCAAACAGCATGATTTGCGAAATACTGCCCTGCGTTTCCGCGCCGCTGGATTTGATGATGACTTCACCTACTGCCAAATCGAGGCGTTGGCCTTGTCCGGGCAATTTAACGATAGGTGCCTGCTGTGCGCTAAGCGAAAGACTGGCAACCAGTGAAAATGCGGTGGCAAACAGGAGTACGGTGTTTTTACGAGCGGAGTTCAATGTCATTTTGGGATCCTCGAAGTCGCACTAGCCTAGCGCAACGAGGCATTTTTCGCACCTGTTGCCGGGTTATCCCCGGTTTTCGCTGGACAGCAGGGTCTTGCCCAAAATCATGTCGGCGGCCCGTTCGGCAATCATCATGGTCGGTCCGTTGGTATTGCCGCCAATCAGTTTGGGCATGATCGAGGCATCGACCACGCGTAACCCGCTTACGCCGCGAACGCGGCATTGCGGGTCCACCACTGCGTTGGCATCCTCGTGGCTGCCCATTTTGCAGGTGCCGATCGGGTGATAAATCGATTCGCCTTTGCGGCGAATGAATGCGTCAATCGCGGCATCATCTTGAACCTGCGAACCTGGCAACAATTCCTCGCCGCGATAGGCGGAAAACGCCTCCTGCGCCAGAATTTTCCGGGATAGGTGCAGGGCCTCGCGCATGGCTTTTATGTCGACATCGCCGGCATCGCTCAAATAACCCGATTCTATTTTTACCTTGTCGTTCGGATTCGCGCTTGCCAGCGAGATGCGACCGCGACTCTTCGGACGCAGGAAGCACGCATGCAAGGTGTAACCGAAGCCGGGCAACCGGTTGCGACCATGGTCATCGAGTTGCGCAGGCACGAAATGGAACTGGATATCCGGGCGTTCGTCTTCGGCCAATTTGCTGCGGACGAAACCACCGGCTTCGGCAATGTTGCTGGTGCCGGCGCCGCGTTTGAACAGATAGAAATTCAGGCCAATCGCGATATCGTTGGTTTTGTCGTAGGTCACCTTCTGCGTGCAACGTTGCATGGTGCAAACGTCCAGATGATCCTGAAGGTTTCCGCCAACGCCCGGAGCGTCTACCAGCACATCAATGCCGTGCGACTGCAGATGTTGTGCCGGGCCGATACCGGAAAGCATCAGCAACTGTGGTGAATTGATCGCACCGCCCGACAGGATGACTTCACGTTTGGCGTGGGCGTCGTGCGAACCTTTTTCGTTAATCGAATAGCGCACGCCGACGGCTTTGCCGTTATCGAACAATACGCGGCTGGCCTTGGCATGGGTGATCACGGTCAAGTTCGGGCGTTGGCGTATTGGTTTCAGATACGCTTCGGACGAAGAGCTGCGTGAACCTGCACGGGTAGTGGTCTGATAAAAACCAAATCCCGCCTGTTCGCTACCATTGAAATCATTGGTCTGGGAAAAACCGGCCTGCTGACTGGCTTTTACGAAGACTTCGGACAACACGTTTTTATGTGTCGGGTCCGATACGCCAAGAGGGCCGTTGCCGCCATGGAATTCCGATTCGCCGCGGCTATTGCCTTCACTGCGCTTGAAATAGGGCAGTACGTTATCCCAATGCCAACCATCGGCACCGATTTCCGCCCACTCGTCGTAATCTTTTGCGTGACCACGGATGTAGCACATCGCGTTGATCGAGCTGGAGCCACCGAGGACTTTGCCGCGCGGCCACCACAAGGAACGATTATTCATGTGCGGGTCGGGTGCAGTGTTGTAATCCCAATTCACGCCTTTTTTGCCAACCAGTTTCGCCAAACCGGCGGGCATATGGATAAACGGATGCCAATCACTTGGTCCGGCTTCGAGCAAACACACGCTGATGTCAGGGTCTTCGCTCAGGCGATTGGCCAAGACGCAACCGGCGGAACCGGCACCTACAATAATGTAATCGTACACAGGCATTCTGTCTTTATTCCGTAACGCAGCGAGGCTAGGCGCTTGGCCTAGAGTAATTGCTCGATTAGGCTAAAAATAGGCCTTTCGGCTAAGCTTAGCCCTCATTGTGTGACGGTGACCGCAGGATGCAAGAACAAACCAAGCGTCTAGGCTGGCAAGATCTCAGAAAAGCGATGACCGAAGTTCCGGCATTGCCGATCTCCGCAATCTATTTCTTCTGCCTGCTCTGCGGTTATTACCTGCTACGCCCGGTTCGCGATGCCTTCGGCGCCAGCCCCGAAGTCGAGGCGGTTTTCCCCCAATGGCTGATTACCTGGTCGCTGGCGCACGGTGTCGCCATCAGCGAGTTGACGCTGCAAATATTGTTTACCGGCACCTTCATTTCGATGCTGATATTGCAGCCGGTCTACGGAGCCCTGGTCAGTCGTTATCCGCGCCGGGTTTTCTTGCCGTTTATTTACGGCGTTTTCATTTTGTGTCTGATCGGGTTCTACGCCGTTTTCGATCAGGAAATCGCCGGTCGTGGGGCGGTATTTTTTATCTGGGTTGCCGTTTTCAATTTATTCGCCGTCTCGGTATTCTGGAGCTTCATGTCCGATATCTATACCGAACAAGCGGCACGATTGTTCTATAGCTATATCGGCGTGGGCGGCACGCTGGGTGCCATTGCCGGACCGATGCTCACCAAAGTCTTGTCCAAGCATCTGCAAGTGTCGCAATTGCTGCTCGTTTCGATTTTCTTCCTGAGCATTTGCCTTGTTTGCATCCTGTTTTTGCGTCGCTACGCCAAACGCGCGGAACAGTTACGACAACAGAACAATGACGATGTGGCGATCGGCGGCAGTTTCTGGGCCGGGTTTCTGATCGTGGTGCGGTCGCCGCTATTGCGATACATGGCGGTCCTGATGTTTTTCGGCGTCGGTGTCGGCACCTTGCTTTATAACGAGCAGGCCATCATCGCGAAACAAATCGTCAGTGATGAAGCACGCACGGCCTATTACGCCAATATCGATTTCTGGATTAACGCAGTCACCCTGTTCATACAGTTGCTGATTGCGCCGTTCGTGCTCTTTCGTTTCGGTGTCAGGCCATTGTTATTGCTGCCCGCCGTGGCCGTCACGCTTGGCTATTGCCTGCTCGCTGCAGCGCCTTTGCCCATACTGGTGGCGGTCGTGCAAATCGTGACGCGCGCCGGCGAGTTTTCATTGAATAAACCAGCGCGCGAAACCATTTACACGCGAGTAGATCGCGAGACGCGCTACAAGGCCAAGGCGTTTATCGATACTGCCATTTATCGAGGCGGCGACCTGACCTTTGTCTGGCTACATAAATTCATTTCCGGTTTCGGCTCGGTCGCGGTATTCGGCGTCGGCATTCTGGTGGCGCTGGGTTTGACTTTTGGCGCGTGGAAAGTCGGGAAGCAGCAGGAAAGTTTGCCGGACAACCCGCAGTAGTGATGGCGACCAAGGCAGGAAAAATAATTCGCCGCCTGGTCAGGTTTTTCTTGTTGCTTGGTTCCTTGCTCGCTTGCTGGGCTTTTGGCTGGGAACCATCACGGCTCACCGAAAAAAATCATGCGTTGACGATATCGGGTTGGCCTGAAGCTTGTTCCGGCTATCGCGTTGCGGCGGTTTCCGATATTCATGTCGGCGCACCTTACATCGGTCTGGAAAAAATCGACCGAATGGTGACGATGATCGGAAAGCAGAAACCCGATCTGGTTTTGTTGGCGGGCGATTTCGTGATCCAGGAAGTGCTCGGCGGCAGTTTCATTGCGCCGGAAGACTTGGCGCAGCATCTCAAGCCGTTGCTCAAACAGGCAAAAGTGTATGCGGTGTTGGGTAATCACGACGCCTGGCTGGATAGCGCGCGCGTCAAGGCCGCGCTTGAAAATGCCGGAATTCCGGTGCTTGAGGATCGCGCAATTGCCGTTGCGAAAAATCAATGTCGATTCTGGCTGGTCGGCCTGAGTGACTACAACGAAGGACAGCATGAATATCTGCAGGCCTTTGCCGCCGTGCCAAAACATGCGCCCGTGCTGGCATTCACGCACAGCCCCGATGTTTTTCCGGAAATCGCCGGATCCGAATTTTCCCTGCTGATCGCTGGCCATACGCATGGTGGACAAGTGGCCTTGCCGTTTCTCGGGCGGATGATAGTGCCTTCGAAATACGGCGATCGCTACGCGATTGGCCATGTGCGGGAAAACCATCGCGATTTGTTCGTCACTCCCGGAATCGGCACCAGCATCTTGCCGGTGCGTTTCGGCGTGCCGCCGGAAATATCGTATTTACGTTTGCAATCTACCAAAGGAAAGACACGCTGACCCAGGGTGGCCAATGTCGACTAGCGGCATGACCTTTGGCGCATGGCAGGCTGTCTGTTTAGGCACAAGCTGGGCGATATTTCAGCGGGAGCACCATCATGATTTCACGACGCCATTTCATTGCCGGAACCTCCGCCGCCGCCTCGCTCGCGTTGGGTTCGCAGGCAATCGCCAAACTGTCAGCCGGAGCAAAACCCATGCGCATTCTGGTGATGGGCGGCACCGGTTTTTTGGGTCCGCATTTTGTCGAAGCGGCCTTGAGCAAGGGCCATCAACTCACCTTGTTCAATCGCGGCAAAACCAATCCGGGTCGTTTCAAGGATTCACGCTACGAAAAAATCGAACAACTGCAGGGTGATCGCAAAAGCGATTTGTCCGCGCTGGAAAACAAGACCTGGGATGCGGTGCTCGATACCTCGGCCTACCTCCCGTCCGATGTTACCCGTTCGGCAACCTTGCTTGAAAAAGCGGTGCAGCACTACCTGATTGTTTCGACGATTTCCGTTTACGCAAAAATGGACAAGCCCGGTCTGGATGAGAATTCAGAGCTGATCGTATTGCCCGATCCCACTGTCGATAAAGTCACCAATGAAACCTATGGCGGCTTGAAAGCACTTTCGGAAAAAGCAGCCGAAGCCGCGATGCCAGGCAAAGTGACCGTGGTGCGCCCGGGCTTGATCGTCGGGCCCGGCGACAACACCGATCGGTTTACCTATTGGCCCGTTCGCGTCGCCCGCGGCGGCGAAATTCTTGCGCCCGAATCCCCGAATGCGCCGACGCAATTCATCGATGTTCGCGATCTGGCGAATTTCCTGTTGCATCTGATTGAACAAAAAAGCACGGGCATATTCAACGCCGATGCACAGGCAGGTAGCATCACGATGGGCAAGCTGGTGGATGCCTGTCTGAAGGCTTCGCCGAAAGCGGGGAAGCCGGTATGGGTGTCCGCCGATTTTCTGGCCGAAAACAATGTCGGCCCCTGGATGGATTTGCCATGCTGGATTCCGGCGCGCGGCGATGAAGCCGGTTTTGGTCGGCGCAGTGCAAAAAAAGCCCTGGCTGCCGGCTTGATGTATCGATCGTTGGACAGCACCGTGCGCGACACGCTCACTTTTTGGAACAGCTTGCCGGCCGAGCGTCGTGCCAAGCCGGGAGCCGGGTTGAGTGCCGAACGCGAAGCCGAAGTCCTGGCCAAATGGAAATTGAAAAACAAGGCGGCTTCCTGATACAAAATGCGTTGGACACATCGGCATAATAATTTCTGTGTTAGCGTAAACGGACAATTTACCGGGGTGTGCCATGAGAAAATTTGTCCAGTTCAGCCTTGTTGCATTGATGCTTTCTGCATCCGCTTGTCAAAGTACTCCCGAAGAAAATGCCGGGTCGGTACCGACTGCGGAATTGCGTAATACCTTGTGGAAATTGACCAGCCTGGACGGAAAGGCGATCCAGAACGTCGAAGGCCAGCGCATGGCGTCGCTGACCTTGAGTTCGGAAGAATCGCAGGCGCGTATCGTCACTGCCTGCAACCGGGGTTCTGCAGGGTATACGGTCACCGGTACGGCGATAAAGTTTGCTGTCGTCATGTCGACCAAGATGGGATGTCCCGAAGCACAAACGCAGCAGGAATCGGCCTTCTTCAAAGTGGTTGCCGATACGGCCAGGTATGAAATCAAGGGCGAAACGCTCGAGTTGTACGATACCGAAAATAAATTGCTGGCGACTTTCCATTCGGAATATTTGAAGTAATAAACAATGTCCGATCACTCCATCAAGCCTTACGCCAAACCCGCCGGCGGATGGGATTCATTGATACGTTCCTGGCAGGCGCTGCGTGACGAAGGCATTGTCACGCGAGGTGCAAAAGCCTTGTTGCGTACCAACCAGAGTGAAGGTTTTGATTGTCCCGGTTGTGCCTGGCCGGATCGCAACCCGAATTCGACCTTCGAATTTTGCGAGAACGGCGTGAAGGCAGTCGCTGCCGAGGCGACTTCGAGACGCGTTACCCGCGACTTTTTTGCCAGCCACACCGTCAGCGAATTGGCAAATCAGGACGATCTCTGGCTTGAAGCGCAAGGACGACTGACCGAGCCGATGCGATACGATCCGAATACGGATCGATACGTGCCGGTAAGCTGGGACGATGCTTTTGAACTGATTGCAGAACGACTGAAGGCGCTCGATCATCCAGATCAAGCCTTGTTCTATACCTCAGGCCGCACCTCTAACGAAGCTGCCTTCCTGTATCAACTTTTTGTACGTGAATTCGGCACCAATAATCTGCCGGATTGTTCGAATATGTGCCATGAAGCTTCCGGCGTCGCGATGACCGAGCAAATCGGCAGTGGCAAGGGTTCGGTATTGCTGGAGGACTTCGAACAAGCCGAAGCGATTTTCATCTTTGGACAAAATCCCGGCACCAATCATCCGCGCATGCTGGGTGAATTGCGTTCTGCGGCGAAGCGCGGTTGCCGCATCGTGGTCTTTAATCCCTTGCGTGAACGTGGACTGGAGCGTTTCGCCAATCCGCAAAGCCCGAAGGATATGTTGACCGGCTCCAGTACGCCGATTGCATCGAATTACTACCAACTTAAAATCGGCGGCGATCTGGCGGCAGTGAAAGGCATCGCAAAAGCCATTATCGAAAAGGGCGATCTCGATCAGGATTTCATTGATCGGTACACGCATGGCTTCGAGTCGCTACTGGCCGATATCCAGGCAGAAAGTTGGGATGTGATTGTTGAACAATCCGGGCTGACGAAAAACGAGATTGAGGAAGCTGCCGGCATCTACGATGCCAGCAAGGCCACGATTTTCTGTTGGGGCATGGGTATCACGCAACATCAACGCAGTGTGTCGACGATACAAATGCTGATGAACTGCCTGTTGCTGAAAGGCAATATCGGCAAGCCTGGTGCGGGTCCGTGCCCGGTGCGTGGCCATTCCAATGTGCAGGGCGACCGCACGATGGGCATCTACGAAAAACCGGCTGCCGAATTCCTGGACAGGCTTGGTGCCGAATTCAATTTCGAACCACCGCGTACAAACGGTTACGATGTCGTGGCAAGTATCGAAGCAATGCTGGCCGGCAAGGCGAAAGTATTTTTTGCGATGGGCGGCAATTTCGCGGCGGCAACACCCGATACCCACCGTACCGCCAAGGCTTTGCGCCAATGCGATTTGACGGTCCACGTTTCAACCAAGCTAAACCGATCGCATCTGGTACACGGAACGCAGGCCTTGATCCTGCCTTGTCTTGGTCGAAGCGAAAAAGACATCCAGTCGGCTGGCAATCAAGCGGTGAGCGTGGAAGATTCGATGAGCATGGTGCACCTGTCATCGGGCATGAAAAATCCAGCCTCGCCGGATTTGCTGTCGGAACCCGCCATCGTTGCGCGGCTTGCCGTCGCCGCCTTGCCGGACACCAAGACGCCGTGGCTGGATTTGATCGCAAATTACGACCGCATTCGCGAGCGGATTGCCGCTGTGATTCCGGGCTTTGAAAATTTCAACCAGCGCGTGCGTGTGCCTGGGGGTTTTCATCTTTATCATCCTGCACGTCAGCGTGAGTTTCCGACACACTCGTTGCGTGCCAATTTTTATGTGCATGCACTGGCTGATGCTGCCTTGGGACCGGAAAGCGAATTGTTCAATCTGATGACAGTCCGCTCGCATGATCAATACAACACGACGATCTATGGTCTGGATGATCGCTATCGCGGTGTGCATGGATACCGGCGGGTGTGTTTTATCTGCCGGAGCGATCTGGAAAAACTTGGCTGGGAAGCGGGCATGTTGGTCGATATTACGTCTGTCTGGCATGACGGCGATCGCAGCGTGCAAGGCTTCATGCTGGTGGAATACGATATTCCGCAGGGTTGTCTGGCCAGCTATTTCCCCGAAACCAATCCGCTCGTGCCACTCGACAGTTTTGGCGAACGCTCCGGTACGCCGACCTCGAAATCCATTCCGGTCCGCTTGTCCCTGAGTTCGGCTGCAACGATTGCGTCATGAGTTTGTCAGCCTTGATACCTCAGCCATTGCACATGCAAAAAGCCATTCGGCTCGATCACGGCAGGCGAAGCGAATTTGATGACCGGGTGATCGAAGAAACACCGATTGCCATGCTGTATAACGGCGTGTCACATGCAGTGATGATGGCGACGCCGACCGATCTGGACGATTTTGCCCTCGGCTTTTCACTCAGTGAAGGTGTTGTCGAAAGCATCGAACAGTTTTCATTTATTGAAGCCGTAAAAAGTGATTTGGGCATTAGCCTGGAAATGACCATTCCGCAATCGCGCTTTGATTTGCTGGCGCAGCGACAACGCCATAGTGTCGGTAACAGTGCTTGTGGCCTTTGTGGTGTGGAATCTTTGCAGGCGGCCCTGCGACCGGCTCCATCCCTTGATTCTGAAAGCCTTGTCTCTGCCGATCACATTGCTCGTGGTATTCAGGCATTGGGCGAAAATCAACCCTTGAACCGCGAAAGCGGCGGTGTGCATGCAGCCGGATTCGTTTATGCAGGCGGTATTCTCGTGCGTGAAGATGTCGGTCGTCATAACGCACTGGATAAACTGCTAGGCGCACGCGCAAGGCAGAAACCGGGAGACGGCTTTTTGGTGCTTAGCTCGCGTGCCTCCTATGAACTGGTGCACAAAGCCGCGACGGCAGGCATAGCCGTTGTCGTCGCCATTTCAGCGCCGACGTCAATGGCGATTCAATTAGCCCAGAGTTGTGGCATCACTCTCATCTGTTTCGCGCGTGGTAATCAGATGAGTGTCTATACGCATGCAGAGCGAATCATCTGACGGTATTCGATTCGGTTTCTGAGTTTTACTGCGGCTGAAGCCGCTCACCAAAGCAAAGGTATCGCACACTACAGCCTTGCTGCATCAGGGTTATGAGCACAAATTTACAAGGGTTTCGGGCTCATCCACATGCGAATTTCGGCATGAAATACCTTGTCGCCGGATTCATCCAGCACATCGACATTTACCGGCAAGTCGTAACCGGTGTCTCGTGTCTCAAGAGGAATCAGTGGCGTCGCGATACCGCGCAGCGTGCCGCTGGCTTTTTTCAGATACGACACGGTCATGCCTTTCGGAATCCAGCGCATGCCTTTCGGCAAGCTCGCATCCGTCATCACGCCGGCACACAACTCGGCGAGATTGCACAGCGCAATCGCGTGCACGGTTCCGATGTGATTATGCACGGCACGGCGGTCCTTGATGATGGCTTCGCAGCGTCCGTTTTCAAGCAATGTGAATTTGGGCGAGATGCTGCCGAAGTAGGGCGCCTTGAAACACACGGCCTTGGTGAACATCCAGTGGCCAAGCGGATACTTGGTGAATTTCTGATATGTGCGAAGTAATGAGGTGGTGTAGGTGCTGTCGTTCATTACCGTATTTCCGAAAATGGGGTTTTTCAAAGCAATGTCCCGGCCTAAGCCGGGACATTGATCTATTGGATGAAATATTACGCAGCGCGATAATTTTCCTGCGGCTTGTCAAGGTCGCGCATGCCGGCCGATACCAATTCGGATGGATCGAAATCATCCACCGAAATCGCATCCCAGGTGAGTTCGCGCAATTCTTCGAGCTGCAGTTTTTCTTCCGCGGTAATCCAGCCTTCGCGAACGCCTTCGTCCAGTTGGTCCTTGAACTCGAGCGCTTCGATATCGCTGTTCTTCAAGGCCTTCAGGAATTTGCGTTCAACCGGTTCGGCGAGAATGACTTTCGCTAGGGCGGCATTGATGCGGCCTGCCGGATTGTTTTCGCAAGGCGTCAGGAACACGCCGTCGGCGAGACGGTCACGCGCATCGCAAGGCGACATCAACAAGGCAGCGGCACGACGGCCCAGACGATCCGATGGCTCTTGCGCACGACGGCCCCACGGGAACACGAGCATCCACATTAACCAAGCGGCGGGACGAATCGGGAAGTTGCGCAACGCACCCGACAACGCGCGTTCAATCTTGAATGCGGAATCATGGAAGGCATAGGCCAGCAAGGGTTGTTCGGTTGCCGGACGACCCTCGTCTTCATAACGCTTCAGCATGGCACTGGCGATATACAAATGACTCAGCACATCACCCAGGCGACCCGACAGTTTTTCCTTGAACTTCAGTTTGCCGCCGAGCAGCAACATCGAGGTGTCGGCAATCAATGCCAGGTTGGCGGAATAGCGGTTTAGCCTGCGGTAATAGCGCTTGGTGTAAGCGTCGCCCGGAGCAGAACCGATTTTCGATGCTGTCAGGCCGAACCACCAGCTACGCACGGCATTCGAAATGGCGAAACCGATATGGCCGAACAGGTTCTTGTCGAATTCCGGAACGCGTTTGCTTTCATCCGGATTTTGCGCGGCCTGCATTTCTTTCAATACCCATGGATGGCAACGGATCGCGCCTTGTCCGAAGATCATCAAACTGCGCGTCATGATGTTCGCGCCTTCGACCGTGATGGAGATCGGTGCCGCCTGCCAGCCGCGGCCGAGGTAGTTCTTCGGTCCGAGAATGACGCCCTTGCCGCCGTGGATGTCCATGGCGTCCTTGGCGACTTCACGGGCC